>DATETB010000202.1:0-3045 GCA_035283825.1 Candidatus Brocadiales bacterium
CCTGACGTATGGCAGGGTGGCCTCTATCTCCACAAACCCTATAGAGAAGAAGCCTGTGTTCCATTTCTACCCCGGCAGTAGGTGGCTATCCCTGGGGAGTCTTGGATGCAATTTCCTTTGTCCTGGGTGTCAGAACTGGGAGATAGCCCACGACAGGGTAGAACTCCCGGAGGAGACCTATGAATTCCTCTCCCCGGAGAAATCAGTACAATTGGCCAAAGAGAGGGAGTGTCTGGGGATTTCCTGGACCTTTAACGAGCCTACCCTCTGGTTTGAATACACCCTGGAGGGGGCAAGACTGGCCAGGGGACAGGGACTCTTTACCAATTACGTCACTAACGGCTTCATGACAGAAGAGGCACTAGATACTATTGGGCCTTACCTGGACGTCTTCCGTGTGGATATAAAGGGCTTCTCAAGGGAGACCTATCACAGGGTGGCACACATCAAGGATTTCATGGGAATCCTCAGGGTTACAGAACGGGCAAGACACAGGTGGGGTATGCACGTGGAGGTGGTGACCAACGTAACCCCAGGGTTTAACGATAGTGAAGAGGAACTAAAGGGCATCGCAGTGTGGATAAGAGACTCCCTGGGCAGGGATATACCCTGGCATGTTACCAGGTTTTATCCGTACTTACACCTATCTCACCTTCCTCCTACACCGATACAAAAATTAGAGAGGGTCAGGGAGATGGGCCTTGAGGTAGGGTTGGATTATGTCTATATTGGGAACGTCCCTGGCCACCCTGGGGAGAATACCTACTGTCCGGGCTGTGGGAGACTCCTTATAGAGCGGTTTGTTTATGAGATTACCCTCCATGAGATGGAAGGGGGAAAGTGCCTGGGATGCGGATACCAGTTGGCAGGCAGATTTGGGGCAGTGTGCAAAGACAGGCCCATCACCGAGAGATGACCGATATACCCATAAAAGTAAAGTCCTATTCAGGCTACAGGGCGGAAGAGAGGCCAATGAGTTTCTTCCTGGGAGAGAGGGAGCACAGGGTAAAGGAGATACTCCGCTCCACCCACGAGGAAAGGGGCCGTAAAAGAATACGCAGTTTCAAGGTGCTTACAGAGGGAAAGGAGGTATATAGCCTCTATTATGCCGAAGAGGAAGACCAGTGGTATCTGGAGACTGCGTGTAGTGGACTGTAGACTATGGACATTGGACTTTAGACTTCTATAGTCCAAAGTCTAAGGTCTATCGTGCCAGTCTGTTGTACAGCCATGCCACCACGGCCCCGCAGATAAAGCCATCTACCAGGCCCCAGAAACCGCCTATCAGAGAGCCCAAAAGGGTGGGCTTGTAGCCAATATAATAAGAGGCTAATATCTCTAGTAAAGGCGTACCACAGCCAAAGGACATGGAAATGAGGCCGAGGATGACGCAGTACAGACCCCAAAAAATCCCCACTGCCAGCCCCAGGGCCTTTACGTCCAGCTTATTCATAATGCTCTCCATCTGGTTTAAGCAAATATGTAGTTCATACGCAACTATAATCCATGTCCAGGTATTTTACAATACGGTACTGTTTAGCCTGGTAGGGTGGGCTGTGCCCACCCTACACCTACAAATCGTGGTCATCATATCTGCTTGACTTGGGGGAGGGTTCAAATATAATGTCCCAATCTCCAAGTGGATAAGATAGGGGTCTAATCGTGAAACTGGGCATTCTTGGGGGCTCTTTTAATCCCGTCCATATCGGTCACCTGATAGTGGCAGAGGAGGTCTACTGGAAGCACGGGCTCTCCAGGGTCCTATTTATCCCTGCCTATCTACCCCCCCACAAAGGTGCTGAGGGCCTGGCAGAGGCCCGTTACCGTTACGAGATGGTAAAGCTGGCAATAAAGGGTAACAGGCATTTCAAAGTCTCAGACATAGAAATAGCCCGGGGGGAAAAGTCCTACACCGTTGAGACCGTGGAGTTGTTACTGAAGCAATACGAAGAGACCTGCAGCCTCTACCTTATAATCGGTGCGGACACCCTGCAGGAGCTCCCTAGCTGGAAGGAGATTGGCCGGTTGGCGGGGCTTTGCCACATGGCCGTGGTTAACCGTCCTGGCGGTAGCCTCCCCGGGGAGGCATTCTCCCAGCTTATACCTATCCTGGGCAGGGAAAAGGTGGAAGAGATGCAGAGGCTGAGTGTCCAGATTCCGCCCATTGGCATCTCCTCTACTGAAATAAGGGCAAGGTTGAGGGAAGGGAGGCAGATAAAATACCTGGTGCCCCAGGCCGTGGAGGAATACATACGCAAGAAGGGGCTTTACTGCACTTAAATTAAATAAGGAAGGCTCAGGAACAAAACCAGCGCAGGTCGTGTCACGCCGTAGGCGGATCTGCCTTCGGCATGACCTGAGGCAGATTCGCCTCTGGCGAACTTTAGCCTGCGTTATACTTTTTCCCTAATCCCTACTCCCTACTCCCTGCCCTTTGGGGTGGTAAGTCCGCTCCGCCTCAGGCGGAGAGGGGGCGGATTACCCATGTCCCTATACCCCACAAGTTCTTGGAAAAATTTTATTGAAAAATTCTAATCTAGAGTTAGTATTGTATATTCTTGTTTTTACTTGTTACATTTTTGTAAAGGAGAATTGTTGTTTGAGGTGTCTGGTTACCGGCGGGGCAGGGTTTATTGGGAGTCACCTGGTAGATAGGCTGCTAGGGGGCGGCCATGAGGTGATTGTCTTGGATAATTTTTCTACGGGCCATCGCCAGAATCTTTTACAGCAAGGAAGTCGTCCGGGGCTAACCATCCATGAGGGGGATGTAGCCCTCCTGAAGGCCATTCAGCCCCTTTTTGAGGGGGTAGACTGGGTATTTCATCTAGCAGCCCTGGCCGATATAGTCCCTTCAATTGTACGCCCCTTGGAATATTATAGGTCAAATCTAGACGGGACGGTGGTGGTTCTTGAGGCCTCCCGTCAGGCAGGTGTAAAGCGATTCATATATGCGGCTTCCTCTTCTTGTTATGGAATCCCTGACATATATCCAACCCCAGAGACGGCCCCCATAAGCCCCCAATACCCCTATGCCCTTACTAAGTA
>DATETB010000203.1:0-2016 GCA_035283825.1 Candidatus Brocadiales bacterium
TGGGTAGGCGGTACAGCCCAGGAAATTCCCGTAGCGCCCCCTTTTTACGGCCATGGGGCTCCCGCATTTGTCACAAGGTGGAGCCTCCACAGGCGGTTGGTCTTTAGTAGTGAGGGGCTTGGTATTCTTACACTCGGGATAAGCAGTACAACCCAGGAAATTCCCGTAGCGCCCACTTCTTACAGACATGGGGCTCCCGCATTTTTCACACGGGGGAACCTCCGCGGGTTGTTGGCCTGGTGGCAGGGCCTCTCCCGATGGTGAAAGCGGCATAGTGAATTTACACTTCGGATAAGTGGAGCATCCCAGGAACTTCCCTGTCTTGCTCCAGCGGACCACCGTGGGAGAACCACAGAGCTTACAGGGGAGGTTGCCCTCTTCCCTCTGCATCTCCTTCGTAGCCTTCTCCAGCTCTCCCCGGAATGGGTCGTAGAACCCCTGCAGGACGCCCACCCAATCGGCCTTGGCCTCTTCAATCTTGTCTAGCCCCTCTTCCATAGAGGAGGTGAATTCCACGTCCATAATCCTGGGAAAGTGTTGAACGAGTTTGTCCGTTACCAGGATTCCCAGTTCGGTCGGGATGAGGGTGCTTTTCTCCTTCTTTACATAACCCCTGTCCTGGATAGTGGAGATGATGGGGGCATAGGTGCTGGGCCTGCCTATGCCTTTCTTTTCCAGGGTCTTTATCAGGGTAGCCTCTGTGTACCTTGGGGGAGGCTCAGTGAAGTGCTGACTGGGTTCTAGCTTCAGTAGTTCCAACTCCCCCCCCTCCTTTAATTCAGGAAGGGCCTCTTCCTCCATAGAACCGCTGAGCAGGGTATGTCCTGGGAAGACCAACACCCGGCCCTTAGCCCGGAAGAGGCAATTGCCAGCCGTTATTTGCACTTCTGTAAGGTCATACAGTGCGGGCATCATCTGGCAGGCCACGAAACGCCTCCAGATAAGCTCGTAGAGTCTGTACTGGTCTCCCGTGAGATAGGGTTTTACCTCTTCCGGCGTCCGTTCCACGTAGGTGGGGCGTATGGCCTCGTGGGCCTCCTGGGCGCCCTTTCTGGAAGGAAAATGGTTAGGTTCCGGCGGCAGATATTCTTTACCGAACCTCTTGGGGATGAACTCTCTGACGGCCGCAAGGGCCTCCTGGGCGATGTGATAGGAATCGGTCCTCATGTAGGTGATGAGTCCCACCGGACCCTCTGGTAGTTCCACGCCCTCATAGAGTTGCTGGGCAAGGGACATGGTCTTCTTGGCACTAAAGCGGAGTTGTATAGAGCCCTGCTGTTGTAACTGGCTGGTGATAAAGGGTGATGGAGCGGTATTGCGCTGCCTCCGTTTATTCACGGCACTGACCACAAACCTGGATTTTTCAAGGAGGGCGACTAACCTACTGGCCTCGGCCTCCCTGTGAAGGGCTGCCTCTTTTTCGTCTTCTTTCCATAGCTTGGCCAGAAATTCATTTTCTCTGGAACCTTTGGGCCTGAGCCTGGCAGTGATTTCCCAGTACTCCTTGGGCTGGAAGGACTGTACCTCTTTCTCTCTTTCCACCAGGAGTCTGACGGCTACCGACTGCACCCTCCCGGCACTGAGCCCTTTGGCCACCTTTTTCCATAACAAGGGGCTTAGCTGATAGCCCACCAGGCGGTCCAGAATCATCCTGGCCTGCTGGGCATTTACCTTGTTCATGTCAATGGTACCTGGGTTCTGGAAGGCCCTCTCAATAGCTTTAGGGGTAATCTCATGGAAGACCACCCTCTTTACCTTATCTTCCGGCAGCTCCAGGGCATGACAGAGGTGCCAGGCAATTGCCTCCCCCTCCCTGTCCTCATCGGGGGCAAGGTACACCTGTTCTGCCTTCGCCGTCTCCTTCTTCAAGGCCTTCACTACCTCTTCTTGCCTGGGGATAATCTGATACTGTGGTTCAAAACCATTCTCTACGTCCACAGACAGCTTGCCCTCAGGCAAATCCCTGACGTGCCCCTTTGAAGAACACACCTTGTACTCAGACCCTAAAAACTTATT
>DATETB010000204.1:0-2991 GCA_035283825.1 Candidatus Brocadiales bacterium
GTTCGGTGTTACTTGCCCTTCTGGGGGCTGGGAGCTACTTCCTGTTTATAGGCGTCCCCTGGGCCAGGAACACGGCCCTGCCCAACCTGCTAATACTGTCAGGGGCAGTGGCCTGGGCGTCGTATAATTTAAGACGGGAGAGATCGGCCTGGACCCTGGCGCCACTGGTTCTTACCCTGTTAATATCAGTTGGGTTTGTCTACGTACGCTTCATCTATGCCAGTCTACCCAGGGCAGAGGTCAAGGTGGTATTGGGCCAGCCTGCCCTGGACTTCACCCTCCCTGACCAACAGGGCAACTTGTTTACCCTCTCCAGCCTTAAGGGTAAGGCTGGGGCCGTCCTCGTATTTTACAGGGGTATATGGTGACCCGCCTGCGGTGCAGAGCTCCAAGGTCTTGGGGCAAGGCTGGCTGAGATAGAGAAATTGGGTGCCAGTGTCGTTACCATCAGTGCCGACAGCCCTAAGTCCCTGGCGGCGTACAAACAAAAGACGGGGCTAGACGTAACCTTCCTATCCGATTCCAACAGGGAAGTAATTACCAGGTACGGGCTCTTGCACCCCAGGAGTGGATACGAGGGGGAAGACGTCTCCAGACCGGCCACCTTAATAGTGGATAAAGAAGGCATTGTCCGCTGGATTAGGGTCTCTCCCAACCTCATGGTCCGCCCGGACCCCCAGGAAATACTGGAGATATTGCGGAAGCTGTAAGTGTGGTTTATCTGGGCAGGTCTACGTCAATAGACTGGTGGGGCATACACGGTGAGGATGAACAAGGGGGTATCTCCCTTGTTGCAGACCGAGTGGAGGGTGCCGGCAGGTATCATGATAAGGGTGCCAGCCTCTGCAAGGACCTCCTCTTTACCCAGCCTTAAAAGGGCCTTTCCCTCTACTATGTAAATGACCTGGTCTCCTGAATGGACGTCCCCCCCGCCTGTGTCCTGCCCTACCCCAAGGGTCATTACCCCTGTCTGTGACCGTTGGGTTCCCTGGAGGACATTGAAATATTTACCCCGATGCTGGAAGATGTTTACGACGTCCATTACTGCATCCCCACTGGAAGTACCGGGTCACAACAAAACAATAGACATAAGTGTTAGGTAGAAGTTCTTTCCCCTGTCTACTGTTTGCTGACTACTGTCTACTTTTCCAAACGGCAGGGTTTCCCGCCTCAGGCGGGTGAGCAGTTCGGCCCTGGGCTTATTGCTGAAGGGCCTCAGCCGAATCGGCCACTCCCGATAAGTTGAAAAATCCGCCTCAGGCGGGTTAAAAATCCACCTTGGGTGTAGGGACTATCGCTTGACTACTACATCAATGGCCTGCTCCCCTTTGGGGCCCTGTTTGACCTCAAACTCCACCTCATCGCCCTCCTGTAGGGTCTTACGTCCTTCCCCTGTGATGCCGGTATGGTGTACGAATACGTCCTTGCCATCCGCTGAGGTGATGAATCCGAACCCCTTCTTATCACTGAACCACTTCACTTTTCCCGTTGCCATTTTTGATCCTTTCTTTCTGGTACCTTTTGATAAAAAAAAGGCACAGACCCAAGCCCATCTTTTTAAGCTTTACTGGCTCAGATTTGTGCCTCTAAGTTCCTCGTAAACTGAGAAAATGGTAGCGGGGGTGGGATTTGAACCCACGGCCTCCGGGTTATGAGCCCGACGAGCTACCGGACTGCTCTACCCCGCGTCAACCTACAATATATCATAAAAAAAATTCCTGTCAAGCAAGGCTTTTTTTTGTTTGTGGAGTATATGCACATGGAGAGCCTGGGGATAGGGAGAGCAAAGAATTGTAAATTGTAAGTTGTAAATTAGAAATTTTAAAATTTCCAATTTCCAATTTCCAATGTTTTCAGGGACAGGGGGTAGTGGTAGCCGCAGGTCACGTCGTGCCTGAGGCAGATCCGCCTCTGGCGGACCTGAGGCGGATTCTCCCGCCCAAAAGCTTGCCCTGAGCGAAGCCGAAGGGATGGCGGACTTTCAGCCTCTGGCGAACTTTAGCCTGCGTTATACTTTTTCCCTAATTCCTGGTCCTTAATCCCTATCTCCCATTCTCCGTCTCTTTCAACTTGAAGTTTTCTGCCAAATCTAATAATATTCAGTCCCAGGGACTCTTATAATTCCCATTAAAAGGAGCATGCCCATGGTAGACATCAAGATTTATACCACCCCCACCTGCCCTTATTGTCTCAAGGCCAAGGACTACTTCAAGAAGAAGGGGGTTCAGTACAAAGAGTACAATGTGGCCCAGGATAAAGGGGCTCGGGAGGAGATGATCCGCATGAGCGGGGGGCGAAGCGTCCCCGTTATCGTAGCCGGAGAAGAGGTAATGATAGGCTTTGACCAGACGAGGATTGAAAAGATTCTGGAAGGGCAGGAGGCAGGTTAGACTTGTGGTGAGCGAATCTAATTAAGGGATGGGACCAGTTCACGAGTTAATGATACTTGGGTGCGGCCCTGCTGGGATGACGGCCGCCATCTATGCCGCCAGGAAGAGGATAGATATTGTAATGGTCAGCGAAGACGCGGGCGGCCAGGTGGCCACCACTTTCGGCATAGAGAACTACCCCGGTTTCCAGTACATAACGGGACCAGAGCTGGTGGACAAGTTCAGGTCCCAGATGGGCCAGTTTGACATAGAACAATGCCTGGGAGAAAAGATTACAAGGCTTTCCCGTCAGGACAGCCTTTTTGTGGCCCAGACAGCCTCTGGAAAGGAACATGCGGCCAGGGCATGTATAATAGCCACAGGGGCCAGACCCAGGCAGTTAGGGGTAACGGGGGAGAATAAGTACAGGGGGAAGGGGGTCAGCTACTGTGCCACTTGCGATGCCCCCCTCTTTGCCGATGCCACCGTGGCGGTGGTGGGTGGAGGGAATTCAGCCCTATCAGCCGCCTTTGAACTCTCAAGGATTGCCAGCAAGGTCTATCTCGTCTCTCGCCGTGAGTGGAGGGCCGATGAGGCGCCGTTAATTGAAAACGTTAAGGCC
>DATETB010000205.1:0-2253 GCA_035283825.1 Candidatus Brocadiales bacterium
AATCCTATGGGTGGCCAAGAGGCCCCACAGCCTGACTATGGAGTCAATGGGGTTATCTGCCACCCTTAAGGTGCTGAGTTATCAGGAAGGTTTCTTTGCCTATATAAAGCTCTGTCTTATCAGCGCCTTCTTCCTGTCCTACCCAATGGTCTTGTATCAGGCATGGAGATTTGTATCGGTTGGGCTATACAGGCACGAGCGCCACTACGTGAAGACGTTCCTCCCCTTTTCTGTAGTAGGCTTCCTCCTGGGCGGGCTCTTCGGATACTTTGTCCTCATCCCCCTTGCCCTCCAGTTCCTCATCCGTATCCTGGGGCCTGGGATAGAGCCCATTATCACCATGAGCCAGTACGTCTCTCTGGTATTCCTCTTGACCCTTGCCCTGGGGCTGGTCTTCCAATTGCCTCTGGTAATGCTACTCCTGAACAAGGTGGGGGTTTTCACGGCGGAGAGTTACGTCCGGTGGAGAAAGTTCGCCGTCCTGGGGGCCTTTATCCTTGCCGCCATGATTACCCCCACTGCCGACCCCTTCACCCAGACAGGCACCGCCCTGCCCGTAATGGCCCTTTACGAGGTGGGTATCCTGCTGGTAAGGCCTACCTGGAGGGCATTCCTTTACGCAGGAGGGTTGTTGGGCGTAATCTCCCTCCTGACCCTGGGCGTTTATGCCTATTTCACCCTGCCCGCCGTGGGAGAGGTGCAAAGGGTTGTGGGTACTGTGGAGATATTTCCAAAGGTAAAGGATGTAGGGGGAGGTTTCAACCCCGCCCCTACAAAGCTTTACAGAGGTACCACCCTGCGGACAGGGAGGGGGGCAAAGGCACAGCTCTTTTTAGCAGGCGGGGGCTATATACGTAAGGGACACGGTATCAGACTTTACGTTAACGAATCTTCCAGGCTGGTACTCCCAGGACAACAGAGGGTAGAACTCCTGGATGGGGAACTCCTTGTCGCCATTGAAAAAGATAGCGGGTCTTTCAATGTGAATACCCCCTCTTGTGTGGTAAGTCTAGAGAATGGAGAGATAGATATAAAGGTCTCCGGGAGCACTGTTACGGTAACGTCAATAAAGGGCAGTGCCGTTGTAGCGGTAGGGGAAGAGAAGAAAGAGGTCTGCCAGGGCCGCCAGCTCAGGATAAGCCCAGGGGGAGAGCCTATGGATGCGGAAAAGATGATAGGGTGGACGAAAGGGTTGGACAAAGACTAGGGCCCAGGGGACAGGTGATTATGAGCCGAACGTCTTCTATTTCTGCCTGTGGTACTGCTACCCTGTTATTTTTCAGTCTTCAGTTATTCCGCATAACGGCCTCTTTGTCCACAAGTCCACTTCAGATGGAAAGGGAGTAAAGCCCATGCACGTCTTGCAAGTCATAAAAGAAAGGCGGAGTGTCAGACACTTCTTGAATAAACCTATCCCTAAGGAGATGATAGACCAGCTCGTAGATTCTCTCATCTGGGCCCCGAGCGCCGGGAACCTGCAGAGCCGCCAGTTCTATTTTATTTATAATAAGGACATAAAGGAACGACTGGTGAAGTCCGCCTGGGGGCAGAGTTTTATCGCCGAGGCCCCTTTAGCAATAGTCTGCTGTGCCGACCTGAGGATAGGGACCCATTACGGTAGCCGCGGCAAGGAACTCTATGCCCTCCAGGACGTGGCCGCCAGCGTAGAGAACCTCCTCCTGGTGGCCCACGAAATTGGCCTTGCCACCGTCTGGGTAGGGGCCTTTGAGGAGGAGGGGGTTAACGAGGTATTCAACCTCCCAGGCCACCTCCGCCCCGTGGCCATCATCCCCGTAGGCTACCCCGCCGAACACCCCTCGGCGCCGAGGAGGGTGTCCAGAGAGAAGGCCGTAATTTTTATAGAATAAGAGTCCTCTGAAAATGTCTATGAGTACCTTTGATTCTTCCCCCTCCCTTGCCTGCCCTTGAGCTAGCGGAGGGATGGGAGGGGGGAGGTTGAAAACCCGCCATCTTTTGGGCGGGAGGGGTAGGGGGTGTGTCCCCCACGCTTGCCTCCCCCATCCAGGGGGAGGGAATTTCGGTTGCAACTTTTGCAGAGATCTCATGAGGTAGAAACATGCAAGGGAGAGCGATACTGTTATTGGTTCTTTTGTCGGGGGTGGCCCTGTCACTCTGCCTCTGTCTCGGATGCGCAACTGAACAGTCGGTGAGGGAAGAGAATACTAAGCTAAGGGAAGCACTGGGCAAACAGACTGCACAAATAAAAGAGATGCAGACGTCTTTGGAAGCGAT
>DATETB010000206.1:0-6909 GCA_035283825.1 Candidatus Brocadiales bacterium
TTGCTTAGTTCGGGCCTCCTTGAAGGGCAGAAGAGCTACGAGCACAGTTCGGTCTTCTACGAGATAAAACCCTCGGAAAAGGGCCTCCAGATATACAAGAGGCTTAAGGAAGACGGCTTCTATAAAGAATTACCCTCTACCTCTCCACCTGACCAGGTGTAGCAAGTAGCCAGTAGATAGTAGCTAGTAGCTAGGGTTGAATCTTTTCCTGGCTACTAGCTACTTGCTATCGGCTACTATCTACTGGATCGTGCCCCGACCCCCCCAGTGGGTGACACTTCAAGATACGTCCTATCCCTTTTAAGGTGCCAATCAGTATCCCCCTTTTCTCAATTGCCTCTGCCATATATTCCGAGCAACTTGGAGAGTAGCGGCAAGGTGACAGGGCCACTCCTGTCAAAGGGGACAACATAGGTCCAATAAAGTGCTGATATACCCTGATGAGGGCGATAATGGCTCCCTTAATCATGCGCCAGCCGTGCCACCGTTTTTCTTTATCCGCGCTATTAATTTCTTGAACTCGTCTTCCACCTGTTTAAAATTAACCTCACGGCCCGTACGCCCATGCCTGCCCTTGAATCCGCCTGAGCCTGCCCTTGAGCGAAGCGAAGGGGCGGAAGAGGAGTGGATACCGCCTTTCTGATGTCCGGCAGGGCCACTGCCTGTCTCCGTACCAGCAAGGTATGGGGCCGGCTTGGGTAGGAGTACCATATCAATGCCTTCTCCTACAAGGCCCTTGTTCAATCTGTAAGATTCACGGAGGAGTCGCTTGATACGGTTACGCTGTACCGCCCCACCGAACTTCCTTCCAACTACTATACCTATGCGGGGATGTCCCAGGGAATTTCTGAGGACATAGGCATTGAAAATTGCCCCCTTGAAGGCCCTTCCCTCCTTGAAGACCTTGTCAATGTCTCTCCTCTTCCTCAACCGCTCTTCTTTTGTGAAGGTTTTTTCCGGCATGGCTAGTCCTTTTTCACCATTATACCCAATCCACTGCTTACTGCCTACTCCCTCACCTCTGGCTAACAACCTTGACAGCCCCCCTTTTCTTGATAGAATGGCAAGGCACAGGAGTTTAGGAAAAACTGTATGATGGGTAGCTTAGGGTCTCCTGACCCAAAGCTACCCCTACCCGGAGAAGTAGTGAAGAACTGGTGATGGAAAAATTTGAGCAAGACCGTCTTGAGAAGTTAGAAAAACTCAGGGCCATGGGGATAGACCCCTATGGTAAGAGATACAATGGACAAAAAAGCCTGGTATCCATCGTAGAAGATTATCATGGTGAGGAAGGCAAACGTGTACGTGCCGCAGGCAGGATATCCCGCCTCAGGCCCCACGGTAAGGCCTCCTTTCTGGATATAAAGGATTGGACCGGGAAGGTCCAGCTATATATAAAACAGGACGAGGTTGGGGAAAGCAAATTTGAGGCGTTCGGACTCCTTGACCTGGGAGACATCATTGGTGTGGAGGGAATCCTGTTCAAGACAAGGACGGGCGAGATTACCATCCAGGTAGAAGATTTTACCATCCTCTCTAAGGCCCTCCTGCCTCCACCCGAAAAGTGGCACGGGTTGAGGGACGTGGAACTCCGCCACAGACAGCGATACCTTGACCTTATCTCTAACCCTGAGACCATGAAGACCGCGCTGGACAGGGTAAAAATTATAAGGGGTGTCAGGAGGTTCTTGGATGAAAAGGGCTACGTGGAGGTGGAGACCCCCATGATGCAGCCCATTCCGGGCGGGGCGGTGGCCAGGCCCTTCATCACCCACCATAACACGCTTGACCTAGACCTTTATCTCCGTATCGCCCCGGAACTCTATCTCAAGAGACTGCTGGTGGGAGGGATGGAGCGGGTCTATGAGATAAACCGCAACTTCCGCAACGAGGGTATCTCTACCCGCCACAACCCAGAATTCACCATGCTTGAGGCCTACCAGGCCTATGCAGATTACAACGATATGATGGAACTCACGGAGGGTATGATTTCCTACCTGACCATGGAACTCCACGGTTCGTATCAAATCCCCTATGGAGAGAAGCCCGTGGATATGACCCCTCCATGGAGGAGGAAGACCTTTGTGGAACTACTTAAGGAATACGGGGGTGTAGATTTTTATGACCTTGACGGCCTTATAAAGAAGGCCGAGGGCCTTGGGCTGGGCACCCATGGGGGTGGCAAGACTACCCCCGACAGGGACAAGATTGCTAATGACCTCTTTGAGGAATTAGTGGAGCCGCAACTCCTGGCCCCCACTTTTGTCCTGGACTACCCGGCCTCCCTCTGTCCCCTGACCAAGCTGTGCGAAGGCCGGCCCGAACTGGCCCAGCGTTTTGAGTTATACATCGCCTCAATGGAATTGGCCAATTCTTACACCGAACTCAACGCCCCCCTGGAACAGCGCGATAGGTTCATGGAACAGGCCGGTACGGAGATGACCGCCGGGAAGGTAGATGAGGACTTTCTACTGGCGATGAAATACGGGATGCCCCCGGCAGGGGGACTGGGCATTGGAATAGACAGGCTTATAATGATACTGACTAATTGCACGTCTATCAGGGAGGTAATCCTGTTTCCCCTCCTCCGTCCAGGCGCCAGGGTTACAGAGGTGGATACGGCTCCTTAGCTTGTTGTGGGCATAGCGAATCTAATGGAAAAAGTCAACAACGTCCTTATTTCTGTAAAGGACGTCTTTAAAGAATACAAGGTGGGCCGCAGCACTTTACGGGTCCTTAATGGCATTACCCTGGAGGTGGCAAAAGGAGAGAGGCTTATTGTAGTGGGTCCTTCCGGGGCAGGCAAGAGTACCCTCCTCCACATCCTGGGCCTCCTGGATACGCCCACCTCGGGAAAGGTCTTCTACAAAGGAGAGGATTTGGGCCAGCTCAGCCCTGGCAGGCAGGCGGAGACCAGGAACAGACATTTTGGTTTTGTCTTCCAGTTCTATCATCTGTTGCCAGATTTTATTGCCCTGGAGAACGTAATGCTCCCGAGACTTATTAGCCCAGGTGCTGGATGGTCCACCATGAAGAAGGAAGGCAGGGAAAAGGCCATGGAACTCCTGAGGTGTATGGGGTTAGCAGACCGTGCCAACCACCGCCCGGACCAACTCTCTGGAGGTGAGAGACAGAGGGTGGCCTTTGCTCGGGCCCTGATGAATGACCCGGACGTCCTCTTCTGTGACGAACCCACAGGGAATCTGGACTCAGAGAACGCCAGGGGCATCTGGGAGCTTATCGTAAGGCTTAACGAGACTAACCAGCAGACCTTCGTCATCATTACCCACGACGAACATTTTGCCAGTAAGGGCACCCGAACGGTTGGGATAACCGATGGTAGGATAGTAGAATAGGAACCAGGGACTTGGGAGAGGAAAAGATACAGAATTTAGTAGTCAGAATTCAGAATATTTTGTATATTCTTGACTCTGGATTTGGAATTCGGAAAAGGAGAGCAGATGGCTCTAAAAGTTTATATTGACGGCAGATTGTTCCCTCAGGAGGAGGCAAAGGTATCCGTCTTTGACCACGGGCTCCTTTACGGGGATGGTGTCTTTGAGGGTATCCGTTCTTACAACGGCAGGGTCTTCAAACTTCAGGATCACATAGACCGCCTCTACGAATCCGCCAAGGCTATTGCCTTGCAAATCCCCATCAATAAGGAAGAGATGCAGGGGGCCCTTTATAATACCCTGAAGGCAAATAATCTAAGAGATTCTTACATAAGGTTAGTGGTTACCAGGGGTGTAGGCAAACTTGGGCTGGAACACACCAAGTGCAAGACCCCTTCCATAATAATTATTACTGATTTTATAGAATTATATCCAAGTAGGCTCTATGAGGTGGGGATTGATGCCGTTACCGTCCGGACTATCCGCAACCACTTTGAGGCCTTAAACCCAAGGATAAAATGCCTCAATTACATGAACAACATCCTGGCTAAGATAGAGAGCCTGAATGCCGGGGCCATGGAGGCCATTATGCTAAATGCAGAGGGCTACGTGGCAGAGTGTACCGGGGAAAACATCTTTATTGTTAAGCATGGGGAACTCTTCACCCCTCCAGTTAATGCTGGTATCTTGAAAGGGATTACCAGGGATACGGTCATTGAGCTGGCCAGGAAGGGCGGCATCAACGTCAAGGAGGAACTCTTCACCCGATACGAACTCTATACTGCTGATGAATGCTTCCTGACCGGGACGGCCGCAGAGATAGTCCCTGTGGTAAAGATAGACGGGCGTGTGGTTGGCAACGGGAAGTGCGGCAGGATGACCCAATCTCTCCTGGCCAAATACAGGGAACTCACCCGCAGCCCGGAGACTGCCGGTGTTGCCACCCCGGTGACAGTAAATACCTAACCAGACTTAGTGGGTTGCCCAGGGCTACCCGGGGCCAGGGTCTTCCAGGCCATGAGTCCCACCCCCACGCATAGAAACACATCGGCCAGGTTAAAGGTAGGCCAGTGCCTCATACCTACGTGGAGGTCTATAAAATCCCGCACATAGTTATATGCCAGCCTATCTATAAGATTCCCCACAGCCCCGGCTAATACACATCCCATGGCCAGACTGGTGGAAAGTCTCCCTTTATCAGAGCGTTCGTAAACCCACAAGAGCAGGAACAGAGCCAGGACGGAAAACAGTATGAAGAGGTAGTTGGCCCCCTGGATAACGCCAAAGACCCCCCCCTTGTTACGGCTTAAGACCAGGGAGAGAAAACAGGTAATGTCCCATCTCTGGGTAGTGGCAAGATATTGGAAGACGGTCCACTTGAGGGATTGGTCCAGGAGTACGCCTGTTAGGGCTATTGCGGAGAGACGGCCGTAGGGTCCCATACCCTAGCCAGCCTCTGACTCTTCCTTCCTCTGACATTCCAGACAGAGTCCGGCATGGGGTAAGGCGGCAAGTCGGGTCTTGGGGACCTTTTTCCCGCACGCCTCGCAGACGCCGAAGGTACCCTTCTCTATCCTTGCCAGGGCGGTGTCTATATTCCTCACGGCCTCTGTCTCATTCTCCATGAGGTGAATCATAATATCTCTCTCGTAATTGTCAGTACCCAGGTCTGCCATATGGAAGGGTACGTTAGAGAGGTCCCCTGCCGCATCCTGACGGTTCTTTCCCAGGGCCTCCCCCTGAAGGGAGTTTACGTTACCCACCAGTTTCTCTCTCAGATAGAGGAGGGTCTTTTTAAAGCTTGCTAGTTCTTTTGCGTCCATTCCTTCGTTACACCCAGGACATGCCTGTTCTCTGGAGGACTACTTCTATAAAGCAAAGACAGTCTATTGAAAAAGTGCATTCTAAAGGAATTGGTTGAAAAGTCAAGAACAAAGGTTCATCCCAATGTGGATGCTATAGAGAGGCTGTTACCCAACCCTTAAAATGGCCCGACTGAGGCAATTTGGACAACCGTAACTCCTTTATTTTCAATGATGCGATTCTTTATTTGGACATTTGAAACCACTTCGGCAACGGCCTCTAGACATGAGTTACACTTGTTGAAAATTTACTCTTATCGTTTTCTGATTTAAACTGTTTTGCCCCCACTTAATAATAAGTGGAGCGGGCGATGGGAATCGAACCCACATAGCTAGCTTGGAAGGCTAGCACTCTACCATTGAGCTACGCCCGCACCTTTAAACCTTGAACCTTTGAACTTTTATTGTAAATGGTGGGGAGAGGAGGATTCGAACCTCCGAAGGACTTCGCCAACAGATTTACAGTCTGTCCCCTTTGGCCACTCGGGTATCTCCCCATTCTTACACCCCGTCCTCTATTACAGGTCTTCAATTTTCAGTTGTCAGTCCTCGGTCGTCAGATAACTGACCACTGACAACAGATAGCTGATTTCCGATAGATGGGTAGCCTGTGCCTCACAAAATGGAGCTAGCGGCGGGATTTGAACCCACAACCTGCTGTTTACAAAACAGCTGCTCTGCCATTGAGCTACGCTAGCCTGAAAACCTCAATTATAATAATGTCTCTGCCTTTTTCAAGGGCTAAATAGGGAGTAGGGGGTAGGGAGGGAAAAGAATTTGCAATTTACAATGTTTTCGGGGGTGGCTTTTAAGACTGAAATTAAAGCATTACCCGTATCTATATACTCCACGCAAAAAATGTTTTTATCACCCCTCCTATCTGGTATATTATATCGCACAGAGACATGAATTACCTCCTGGCCATATTTGTACTGCTATCCTCTACTGAGGCATGGGCTCAAGTAGCGACATGTTTTTCTCCCCAGGGGGGGATAAAAAACCAACTCCTGCAAGGCATCCAGGAGGCAAAGACCTCCATAGATATCGCCGCCTTTCAATTCACCTCTGGTGACCTGGCAGAGGCCCTCCTCCTTGCGAAAGACCGTGGGGTCAGGGTGAGGCTGCTACTGGACCACCAGGAGTCCCAAAAACCTACCTCCCTGGCCCCCTTCCTGAGAGAGCAGGGGCTAGAGGTCAAGTCTATCCCGGGGAGACTGGGCGGTCAGATGCACCACACATTTATTGTATTTGATTCCAGAAAGGTCTTTACAGGCTCATACTCCCTCACCGAGTATGCAGAGAAATTTAACTACGAGAACGCCCTCTTCCTGGAAGAACCTCCACTAATAGCCAGGTACAAGGCCCACTTCAATAAACTCTTTGGCGAACCCCCTGAAGAGAGACCTGCTGTAGTGGCCGAGCTTGCTCGGCATTTCATCGGCCTGTCCCTCTACCAGCTACAGCAACGCCTCTCGGTAGGTTCCATCCCTGAAAGGGATGCCTTCTGGACCCACTGCCAGGGCATGTACGTCAGGGGAGAGGGGGAGATTACCCAACTCTACCCTGACCTCACCAGGCTCACCCTTAATGACCAGGGGATAGGGGTAGAGATAGCCCTGGAAGGCCGCCTCCCTCCACTTAAAGAAGGACAG
>DATETB010000207.1:0-5677 GCA_035283825.1 Candidatus Brocadiales bacterium
CTGCGTGTGTCAGGCTCACCTGCGGGTGGGAGACCACCAGCACAGCTAGTTCTTCCAGGGGTACGGTTACCGGTTCGGTGGCCTCACGCTCTATCAACAGGTTGGTGTACCGTACGCTCAGACGGGCAGGTTCTTCTGAAAGGTCTATGATTCGGTCAGCCATTGCTCAACATCCCTCCATAAGCGTTTTACGCAGGCTAAAGCCTGCGGCTACATTCTATCAGTCATTGGCCCGGCGCACCTCCCCCAGCGGGGTGATAAGCACTTTTTGGCAGTTGAGCGTTCTGAGGGGTTCCATCAGTTTACTATTATACCCAGCTTCTTTTAACTTCCTGGCCTCTCTAGTGTCCACAAACCAGATACGATTATCTCCTAACTTCTTAACAACGTAGAGACCCCGGTTCCCGCCGTTCTCCTCATCTATCTTAATGGCCTCCCCTTTTGCCAGTGAAAAGACGAAGCGTCTACCCTCCCCGTGGTCTAGTTTGACTACAGGCAGGCCCGCCTTTAAACGGTCATAGGCGTCCTTTAGGCTGACAAGACAGCCTTCCCACTTTGGCTTTCCATTCTTATCAAGCACCTCCACAACCTCTATATGGTGATTGGACTCAGTCGTTACGTGGCGTTGTCGCAGGCCCTCACCCACGGTGAAGGGGGTGACCTTCTTGTTTATCCGTACCTTATGGATAGGTATCTCTCGGCCATCTTTGGTGGTCAAACATGGGTGATTAGCCTCGTTAGAAGAGAAGGCCTTCTTTGGTTCCTTGACGCCCAATGCCTGGAGTTTATCAAGCACCAACTGCCTTATTGTGGGGTCAGCAACGTCTTTGATTTCAGGTTCGGAAAGTTCAGCAAGGGGCTTTCGTACACGGCGAAACTCACAGGGATTGCCCTTTTTGTCAGTCCCCCGTATTGGTTTACTGTAATTGGTCCCTTTATGTAGTGGGCCGCTGACCTTGCGGGAGACTCGGTGTGAGACTATGAGCCCTTCAATGGATTTCCGCACGTCGTCCAGGAAGGTGGGCCAGGGGGGATTGACCTTGCCAAAGCGTCTCCGCCTCTCAATGGTGGCACGGCTGGCGGCATCACTGAGCATCTTGACTGTGCCAGCGTCTGTGAGTGCAACGCATATAGCGTCCACAGCGTGATGGCGGTGGTCATCACGGGATTTCTCCCCCCCATCGTTAAGTATTTTATTCAGTCCCCATTCGTTACGGAGGTAGGCGGTTACCTGGCCTCGGCCGGCCTGGACACGGCGATTGCCATCCGCATCAACACCGCCACGTCCACCATAGAGCCTCCCCAGGTATTCCACGGCAAGCCTGGAGGCGTAGGCGGTGTCGGGAAGCTGGCGGTTGGCAAATTCTCCAAGCAATTTATCCAGTTTTTCTCCGTGTGCCTCAAACCGCTCTAGCTTGATGTCTCTCGCCTTTCCTTTAAAATCCTTGACGCGCTGGATAATCTCCTCCCACCTGGTGGGATTACTGCCGTATGCCTCGTGGGGTGTCTTGCCCTGCTTGACGTTGCGATTCTCCTCTGCATAGCAGAGGGTCTTGTTAAGGAAGGAGTCGTCTAGTGACCTGGGGAAGGGAATTATGTGTTCAATGTCAAACTGTGGGTGGTCACCCAGGAGAGAGGCCATAGAGATTTGCTTGCCAGTGTAAGGGCACTTATGTCCGCACTCCTCGTACAGCAAGACCTTTTCTTTATCCCGTCTGCTGGGTTTGAGGTTTGGTATCTCCGCAAGTATCTTTTTTGCGGCCTCCTCACGTGCTTTCTCGTTCTCTCGGTTCCTCTTCCATATATCCTCACGGTCTTTTTTGCTCTTCTTCAGGTCTCGGGCCAGCTCAATGCGTGTCATATTGGGTTTGCCGTACTGGCGGACGACGTTGTTGACTACCTTTCGGAGTTCTGTGAGGGTGCGTGTGACGGCGGGGTTACGGAGACTTGATAAATGCTCTGTTACTAGTGGCAGTGAGTCCAGGGGTTTCTCCGCCGGGGGTTCACCGTAGACCTCCTTCACGGCCGTCTTGTAAGCTGTGCCCTTCTCCATGCGGGGCAGGAGTTTTGCAAGTGCCTGGCGGGAGAGGTTGCAGTAGCCGTCCTCCAGTGCAAGTTGCCCGAAGTCTTTTGCCTTCTCCCCCTCTAACCCCCAGGCCCTTATGCCCCGGCGTGCCTGTGCCTCTTCGCTCTGGATACTGTGTACGTCCTCTACGATTTGTTCCCGCTGTTCCGTAGAGAATTCCTTCCACTTTTCTTCTCCAAAGATTTTTATGAGTTTGGAGGCAGTGCGGTTACCTGGGAGCTTATCATTTCCACCGGCCTCAAAATTGAAGCGGGCTTTTCTCAACCCTGTCAGCTTGCGGATCTTGCCAAACGTAAGGTCTCCCTGGGTCTCCAGGGCCTCAAGTAATTTGGTACGTTCGTCTGGGGTGAGCTTGCGTACCTCTCCAGTGGATGTGTCAGTAAGCACCAGGTCGTTGACCTTCTGTAGGAGGCGGAATCGCTGGGCGTCTAGTAGCGCCCAGGGGGCACGCCTAGGGGAGCGGTCAGGGTGGTCAGGGTTGTGTTCGTGTTCGCAGTTACCGATAAATTCTTTCCTGATTTTGAGGGGTCGCTGATAGAAGATGGCGTGGGAGACCTTCTTCTTGAGTTCCTCAGTGAGTATAGTTGGGTAGTGTGGTGTCTGGGCGTTCCAGATGGCCTCAAATTCTTCCTGGTACATCTTGCGGGAGGTATGTTTTGAGCGTATGCGTCCCTCCTCCGGGTTCAGGCGGGAGAAGTACTCCCCGAGGGTTCTAGCCTCAGACTCCTCTATCTTCCTCCCAAGCTCACTTATTTCCGCCTTCATGCCTTTTTCCTCTTCTTTTTTCTTAGGGGCGGCCTTGCGATTGGACAGGAACCCCCGTCGCTGTGCGAGGTGGTAGAGTGCCCGGCCTAGTTCATGGCAGGAAAGTTTCTCGTCTAAGGCCCTTGCACGGAGGAAATACGGGAAGACGTGGGAGAACTGGGTCTTCTCCCCCACTTTATCTTTTGTGTCCAGACCTAGTTTCTTTGTCCAGGTTTCGCTGAGTCCCTTATCCAGCTCCGGCAGTACGCCCTCGGCCTTTCCTTCGGGTAATAGCCCTGAGGACTGCAGGAGTGACCATAGGCCCCCCATCCTCCTGGCACGTCGCTGAAGGTTCCTTCGGTGAAGACGGGCATCACGGCGATTCTTGTTGCGTGATTCCTCCTTGCCCTGTTCAATAAGGCCCTCCATGCCTGCCTCGTATACACGGACGCCAGACCCCACAATGCGCCCCTGGTCCTGGCCTTTATCCTCTAGCAGAGACCAGCCTATGGAGTTTGTCCCTATGTCAAGACCTAGAATAAGCTGGGGGGACTCCTGTTTTACTTTCATGGCATTTTCCTCCTGACAATTTTTCGCAGGCTAAAGCCTGCGGCTACCATTGGCATTTTCTCCTTGACAAATTTGTAAATGTGCGTTAGACTTTTACTCAAGTATACCTAAGCGACGATTGTCACGAGTTACAATAAGACTTTTGTCGTAAGCGCTGCTCTAAGGAGCAAGCAAGCACCTCCCAGTGGGGTGCTTTTTTATTCTTCCAAATAAGTTCCGCTTAAAATATTTCCCCTAAGCCTGTTTCTTTAATGTAATGTCTGGCCAACCCTTATGTCAATGAATCTACACTTGGGAGGCTATAAAAAGATAATACTTATTCGGCTTAAATGCAAGATATTTGTGTAGAGATAACGCATCCGTAGAAGATTTAACTTTTTGCCGCTTCAAAAGGTAAAATCCTTGAGTACTGGAGGGATAGACCTTCCGCCTGAGATGGAGGGAATCCCCGAAATGTCACCCTGAGTCCGCCCCTTCGCTCCGCTCAAGGGCAGGCTCAGGCGGACGAAGGGTCTAGTAACTAGATTCTTCGCTTCCCCTTCGCTACGCTCAGGGCTGAGCGAAGCCGAAGGAATGACAAGAAACGGGACATTGACTTCCCTGGAGTGATGGTTACAATCTGGACATCCTACGGATAAATCTATGCAAGGAAGATATAAAACCCAACTGGCAGAAAAGATTAGAAAAAGGCAGGCGAAGGTAGGCGTAATGGGGTTGGGGTACATAGGGTTGCCCCTGGCCCTGGAGTTTGCCAAAAGGGGTTTCTACGTCACCGGGATTGACACTGATGCAAATAGGGTCAGACAGATACAGGAAGGTAAATCATACAGCCCAGACGTAAGTGGGACAGAACTCAAGAGACAGATAAGGTCTGGACGACTGAAGGCCACCGATGGGTTTGAACTCCTGGAGGGGTTAGATTGTATCAGCATCTCTGTACCCACCCCTCTAATAGGAGAAGAGACTCCGGACATCTCGTGCATCGTCCATGCCGTAAGAGAGGTCTGTAAAAGGAGAAAGAAGGGACAGCTTATTACCCTGGAGAGTTCAACGTACCCAGGCACTACTGAAGAAGTAGTACTACCCATATTAAGCGAAGGGGGCTATAAGGTGGGTAGAGACTTTTTCCTGGCTTTTTCCCCCGAGAGGCTAGACCCGGGTAACGTCAAATACCATACCCATGAAATCCCCAGGGTTATTGGGGGAGTAACTACTGCGTGTGGGGAACTGGCGGGACTGCTGTACAGTCAGATAGTGAAGGACGTTACGATAGTCTCCTCACCCAGGACGGCGGAGATGATGAAGCTCCTGGAGAATGCCTTCCGCAACGTAAACATAGCCTTTGTAAACGAGTTAGCCCAGCTATGCTTTAGGCTGGGTATAGATGTATGGGAGGTGATAGAGGGGGCCAGGACCAAACCCTTTGGCTTCATGCCATTTTACCCTGGGCCTGGGGTGGGAGGGATATGTATACCTCTGGCGCCCCGTTATATCCTATGGAGGGCACACAAAGAGGGCCTCAGACTCCCCTTACTGGAACAATCATGCAAGGTTAATGTCTTCATGCCGCTCTATGTGGTTGAAAGGGTGCAAAAACTCCTTGCGGATAGGGGTTACACCCTGAGCGGTTCAAAGATACTTCTTCTGGGCATGGCTTATAAAAAAGATGTAGCTGACACTAGAAAGTCACCTGCCCTGACAATTCTTCGCCACCTGAGACGGCAAGGAGCCGAGGTCTTTTTCTCAGACCCTCATGTAACTAAGATTTCAGACAATACAGAAGTCCTGGAATCCAGGCCCCTCTCCCCTGCCCTCTTAAAGGACATGGATTGTACAATTATAGTGACAGACCACAGCAACGTTGACTACCGCCAGGTGATAAGGCACTCAAGGTTGGTACTGGATACGAAGAATGCCCTGAAGGGTCTTACCGGACCTAACGTCTTCCGGCTCTAGAGGCATGTAATAGCGGGTCTCCAGACCCACTTTTCGGGAGGGAAGAGGGGTTTCTCCTATGATACTCTGCGGTCTCTTTTAGGATAGTGTCAATATCGTACTTAGGGTTGTAGGAAATAAACTGCCTGAGCCTCTCCAGGTTAGGCACCTTCCTCTGTATATCCTCAAAGTCCTCCCCATAGGCCTCCTCATAGGAGATATGCCGTATGGGGGAAGCGCTGTGGGTAATGGCCTTGACCTTTTCTGCCAGTTCATTTATTGACAATTCTTCATCACTACCCAGATTGAAGACATGCCCAAAGGTGGCAGGGCCACTCCCGA
>DATETB010000208.1:0-2930 GCA_035283825.1 Candidatus Brocadiales bacterium
ACTACTATGGCCCCCGCCAGGGCTACCCACCCCCCTATAGAATGGACTACTGTGGAACCGGCAAAGTCAACAAAGCCCATCCTGCCCAGCCATCCCGCCTGGTCATGTATCCATATATTCCCCCAGACCCAGTGGCCAAATATGGGATAAATCATGCACACCATCAGGACCGTGTACCATATATGGACGAACGTCCGCGTCCTCTCGGCCATGGCCCCGGTAAATATAGTGGCGGCCGTCCCAGCGAATACTACCTGGAAGAAGGCGAAGGCGAAGCCCAGAGGGACCTTATCCACATCCATAAAGCAGAAGTGACTGGCGCCTACAAGCCCTGCCTGGCTATCCCCGAACATCAGGCCAAAACCAGCGAGGAAGTAGGCTACTGAGGCTATTATGAACACTACGATGTTCTTTATGGAGATGTTTATGGCATTCTTCGCCTGGACGAAACCGGTCTCCAGGGCTGTGAAGCCTACCTGCATAAAGAAGACCATGCAGGCCGCCACGACCAGCCATACGACGTCCGGATTTCTTCCCTCAGGAGGAGTGGCCCCACCACCCATGGAAAGGCCGCCCCCCTGGGCATAGGCACTCTCTGGTGATAGTGTAGCCCCCGTTGCCAGCCAACAAAGGGTCAGCAGTAGTGGGAGGGGCGTTAGAAGGGTATATTTTCTATCTGGCATGGTCTAGAAATAGGGCAATTGGTGTGCCACTGATTTAGCATTACCGTAATTTTATCAGTTTGAAGTGCTTATGTCAAAAGGACTGTGCTGGGTAAATTTTCAATCAAGTGTGGTTGGGTGGATAAGAGTACATTGTAGTATAGGGAAAGGCAGGGGCATGTAAGGGGGCCTTGCCCCTCGTGCCTGAGGCATATATCCACCTCAGGCGGATGACTTTACAAACAACCCAAATTGTCAAGTTTGATTTAAACTAGGACAATTCTTTTGTTGCTCTCCAAATCAATTAATTACCTTGCAAATCCTTTAAGGCCTTTAGCAAAAGCGGTCTTATGTGAGGTATATCTTCTTTTACCACTGCCCATACCTTTGTTAAATTTACTCCTAGATAGAGGGCAACGTTACGCTTCATAGATAGACCGTCTCCGCAAGGATAATTTCTTTTAACTCGTCTCTTATATCTTCCTTGGGGATAAGGTCTACCCTTACTCCCAGAAGGTCGGTCAGGTAGTTCTCAACCCTCACAACCCAGAGGAGACTCACAGGCCCTTCAAACTCAACCAATAAGTCCACATCGCTTGCCTTTTTTTGCTCTTCTCTGATGAATGAGCCAAAAATGCCTATCTCTTTCACCTTGAATCTTTTCCTTAATTCCTCCTTATGTTGTTTCAGTAAGGTCTTTATTTTCTTAAGGGTTTTCATATTTACATCCACTCAAAAGTCCAGGGTCCTAAAAACAATCTCTGCCTCTTATAGCGTTTGTTCCAGGGGCATTTTATCACAAGGGCGGTCCTTTTCACAGAATTAAAAACTGGCTGGACAGTAGGGGTATTGCGTTACTTCTTATTATCTACTACTGACAATTCCATCAATACCTTGCCACTCCCTATATTCCCCTCTGCGTCAGTGGCATTGATTATTATGGCGTGCTCCCCTGGGGACAGGCCCTCCACGGTGAATTGGAAGTCCTCTTCCCTGGAATCAAAGATATTATCCCTGGGGAAGATGGCCTTCCAGTCCCCTGCGTCCACGGAGTACTCTATCCTGGTTATATTGGAGAGGTCGTCTCTGGCCAGGCCCGTAACTATTGCCTTCCCATCGTTTAGTAATCCTGCCGTGGCCTTTGGCTCTACAAGCAAGGGCCTTGTGTTGTCTACGAGGAAGGGTTCTGAGACCTTTTCTGCGCTCAGGGTTATGTCCGAGGGGTTATCAGGTTCATCACTAACGACCAACCTCACCAGGTATTCTCCATCCGGGACCCTGGTGGTCTGCCAGCAGAAGGATTCTCCCTTAATCTCCTCCCTGGTCATGGGTTTCCAATCCCTTTCGTTACGCCCCTTGTAAAAGAGTTGGCACCTCATGGAATCCCCGTTGGGGTCTGTGGCCTTCCAGTTAATACATTTTGTTTCACGGCCGCCTGCCCCAGGACGTGGTGCACGCAAGCCCTCCTCAGGGGAGACTGGTTCTTGTCCCCTAACGGGAGGTGAAAGCCTGGGGAACCTTTCCCTCTGATTGACCGATGTGGGCTGGCCGACTGACAGAGAGAGGATATCCGGGGCCTGGTTCTGGGGCAGGTAGGCCAGGGAGACCCTCTGGAGCAGTGGCGCTTCCTGAGGTCTTGTAGTGACGAGTCTTGCCCTGTACTGTATAAAACGGGAGGCTGGACTCTGAATCTTATGCGGGGGTGGCCCGGCGGTCCGTCCATACCCCTGGCGTCCCTCATAGGTGTATTCTTCGGACCAGGGACTCCACGTGTTGTCTGGTTTCTTGCTATTGCCTGTTCGGGTAGAAAGGGTTAGTTTGGTGCCCTCGGGTGTATCCTCTTCCCAGGACAGGTTCCCCCACGTGGTGATAAATTTGGCATCAAATACCTCGGATTCAAAGCTCCCCTCACGGCAGTAGGTGTTAGAGGCCAGAAAGAGCCGTCCTGCGTTGCCTGTGCCATAGAAGAACCCCCCCTCCTCCTCACCTAAGAGGCATAACACCTGGGTCTCCTCCGCATCTAACAAGGTGCACGTCTCTCCTCTGGTATCCAGCTTATAGATTCTTGCCTCACTACCCGTCCCTACCAGGACGTTGTCCCTGTGGTCTACCGACAGGCTAAAGACGAGGGCCTGGGGGACTTCTAATACCCTTTTTACGGTGCCATTGGGGGTAATCCTGTAGACGAAATTGGTAATCTTTGGCAGGTATGGAGGGACTGCGGGCCTTTCGGCCTCTCTGGGCCTGAGTCCTTCCTCAGGGGTGGCC
>DATETB010000209.1:0-3664 GCA_035283825.1 Candidatus Brocadiales bacterium
GTGGTCAAACTCCTCTTTCGTTACCTCTGTACTGGCCCCGTGCAGGCAATTGTGGAATTTTTTGGTCACGGCAAAAAACTTTTCTCCGCCCTTAATCAGGTCCCAATGTGCATCCACACCTAGCTCTCGTAGTAGTGGAAGGAGCCTGTGTAGTATCTCGGCCACGCCACCACCCACAGCAGTAGAGTTGACGTTCTGGATTACCACCCCCCTGAGCCTCTCGGCCAGTAGCCTTAATTCCTCAATAACCCCCTCCCCTGCGACGGGGATATAATCATCTACCCTGGGCATCTAACCTCCTCTTAGCAATGGCCAGAATCCTTTTCCGCAGACCTTCTAAGGTGTGGGTATAGGGGTCCAGTCTGTCAATCTTTTCTGCCAGTTCTTTCTCTCCAAGTTGCTCTTCCAGCCAGCTGGAAAAGTCATTGGTCTGCCTCTTGAGTCTGAGTCTTGCCTCAAACATGTGATAGTAGATAGAATGAACACTGATTCTCTGCATTACCTCATAAAATTCCTTAAGGGAACTGGCATGATGCGGGGTGGGGATTACAAAGGTTATGGCCTTCATGAAGTGGAACTCATAACCCTCCGGTGCATCGGGGTTTTTACCTGTCCTCCTGGTATAATCCTCTATTAACTCTATAAATTTTTCCCTGAGGGCGTTGATGCTGGTAAACTGAACGGTATCAATAGAGGCCATCCTCTCCCCCAATTCTTCTTCCTGGAGTATGTTTCTTATCCAGTAGGCAAAATCGTTGGGAGGTTCAGGGGAGAGGTAATGATGCTGTTGTAAAAACCTGTGGGTGTGGTAGTAAATTGATGACTCGGGCAGGGTTTTCAAATTTTCCAGGAGTTCCCTTAAATCTCGTGCCTTAAGCCCGGTAAGCTCCGTCAGGTAGAGCCTGCTATGGAAATGAAAAGGTTCGCCCATATCTAGCCCTCCGGGAACTCAAACCTTAATAACTCTGACAGGACCTTCCCTGTCCAGCGGTAAATATTATTCTTCTGCACCACCTCCCGCATCTTGCCCATGCGTTTCTGCTTCTCCGTCCCCGGCATCTCTATGGCAAGTCTTACGTTCTCCGCAAGTCCATCAACATCATAGGGGTTTACCAGCAAGGCACTCTCTAACTCCCTGGACGCACCCGTAAACTGGCTCAGTATTAACGCACCAGTATTATCTGTCCTGGCGGCCACGTACTCCTTAGCTACCAGATTCATGCCATCGTGAAGGGAACTGACCACGCAGAAGTCGGCAAGACGATATAGAGCTGTTAACTCCTTTTTGCCAAAGTTAGTCCTGAGGAGGTTTATAGGCTTCCATCGCCCCTGCCCATGCTTAAAATTTATCTCTACCATAAGACGGGTTATCTCTTCGTTAAGGTCTTTATACTGCTGGATGTGGATACGGCTTAACGGTCCTGCCTGGATAAACTTGACCTTGCCTTTATACTGGGGGTATTTTTCAAAAAAGAGGTCTATGGCCCGGAACCTCTCAGGGATACCTTTGGTGTAATCTATCCTGTCCACACCCAGGCCCACAATCTGCCCGCGCAGTCCAAGGGTCTTACGGAATCGTTGCACCTCGGCCTCTACTTCCTGTGATTGGGACCTGCTGTTGATTTCTTCAAAATCTATACTTATCGGAAAGGGCCTCACCAATGTAGACCTTCCACCCTTGATTACCTCAAATTTCTCATGGTCCACCCTGGCCTCAATCATGCGATCTGCCGTCTCAAGAAAGTTCATGCAATGATAACGTATGTGGAACCCCAGGAGGTCATTTCCCAGGAGCCCATGGAGTATCTCTTCCTTCCAGGGGCATATTCTGAAGGCCTCTGGATTAGGCCAGGGGATGTGCCAGAACTGGGAGAGGATGCAGTTGGGGTTCTTCTCCCTTATTAACCGTGAGAGCAGGGCAAAATGATAGTCCTGTATAAAAACGAATGCCTTTTTGTCCCCTATCTCCTCTAAAACCGTTCTACCAAAGAGTTCATTTACCTTTTTGTAAGTCTCCCAATCTGCACTTTTAAACGTTGGTCGGGTATAGGCTACGTGGCAAAGGGGCCACAATGCCTCGTTAGAAAAGCCATAATAGTACCCGGCTTCTTCCTCTTTGGTGAGCCAAACGCGCCTCAGTGTATATCTTGACTCCTCTGGTGGTACCTGTATATGGTTGTGTGCATCTACCACCTCTTTATCCGCATCCCCTGAGCCGTGGGCAATCCAGATCCCACCACAACTCTGCACCACGGGGTCCAGGGCCATCGTTACACCGCTGGCAGGCATACCGCACTTAATCTCTTCCCCCTGAAACGTGTGCACGTATGGCTCCCTGTTGGATACGATTACAAAGAGGTAATCGGCCATCTTCTCTTTTATAAGTTCTCTTAGCCCTTCTCTGTTCCACATAATACTTCACCCTGCGGCCGGTGAGGAAGCCCGGATTCTTGCCATTTATATCAAGATAACTCCGCCGGGTAAAACAAAAATTTCCCGTCTGCCTGTCACCCTGAGCGAAGCGAAGGGTCTCCGGGTGAATGGTCACGAGATTCTTCTCCGCCTAAGGCGGATCAGAATGACAGAGCGGTTTGCTGTGGCAGGTAATACCAGAAATTCCATTACAGGTTTGAGGTGCGGAGGGACGCACCCTACGTTACTATGAATTCCCCTCTTTTTCCCTGGGCTCATCACCCGTAGGGAAGAGCATCAAGTTCGTGTCCTTTACCAAGTGGTACATCCTTTTGGCGTCTAGAAGGGCCTTCTCCTGGGGGACAAGCGGGGTAATCTCTATCTTGGTGAAGAACGGGAAGAGGGGGAGTTTTGTTACGATTGCCTCTATCTCCTCGCTGGAGTCTGCATCAAAGATGGCGGCGGCGCCGCGCCTACCGGCAAGTTTTCCACCGGCCAGCACCTTACCTCTCTTCTTCATCCTCTCGTAATACTCCCATTCCTTGATGAGCAGTTCAAAGAAACTCCTGGTGGGTATCTGAGGGAGTTTTTCTATCTCAACCTTTACCAGAAAGAGCATGGTTTTGTCCTTTTCTCAGCAATCGGCTATCAGTTATCAGTTGTCAGAATACAGAATTATGTATTACTCTAATCCCTAGCCTTGTAGCCGCAACCTTTAGGTTGCGTTTATTTCGCAGGCTAAAGCCTGCGGCTACGTCTGACCCCTGGCTACATTGCCAGGCCGCCGTCTACGTTCAGGATATGGCCTGTGATATAACTGGAGGCGTCTGAGACCAGGAACGCAACGGCCTTTGCCACCTCCTCTGCCTTACCAATGCGGCCCATGGGGATTAGCTTCAGGGCCTCTTCTATATACTCTTTCTTCAACCCCTGGGTCATCTCTGTGTCTATGAACCCCGGGGCTACGGCATTTACTGAGATATTGAACCTCGCCAACTCCTTGGCGAGGGACTTCGTGAACCCTATAAGCCCCGCCTTGGAGGAGGCATAATTGGTCTGCCCCATCATCCCTATAATCCCACTTACCGAGGTTATATTTACTACGGAGCCGCCTTTTTGCTTCATCATGGGGAACACCACGGCCCTGGTGCAATTGAAGGCCCCATTCAGGTTGGTATCTATTACCTCCCTCCATTCCTGCTCGCTCATCCTCATCATCAGATTATCCCTGGTGACCCCTGCGTTATTTACG
>DATETB010000210.1:0-4932 GCA_035283825.1 Candidatus Brocadiales bacterium
AGACGCCTACTACAACGTAGCCAAGATTTACGAGGAAAGGGGGATGAGGGCAGATGCAGAAAATTATATGGCACAGTACAACAAGGTAAAGGTATCCAAGCAGGATGCCACGGGTATCGGCCGCAAGATGATTAAAGGGGCGGAAACATTACCCGGCGACTATGTTGAGTAGGTCTATTTAACATCTGCATCACTTAGGAAGGACAGGGCGTAATTAAAGTCGTTTCTCCGAGATATCTTTTCTAACCTACTTGTTTAATCCTGTAGCAACCCATTGAATCCAGCCATTTACTTCCCTGAGAAATGTGTTATATAAAGAGGTGTTGGGTCAGCAGTAGGGGCGGTTCGCGAACCGCCCCTACAACTGATTGCTGACTGCTGATTACTGATCCCTGAAAAACGGCAACCGAAGGTTCTTCGCCTCAGGCGGAGATTCTAAGAGGCCCGAAGGAAGACATAAATGCCTGTGTCCCTTCCTTCGGGCCTTTTTATTTTACAGGAGAGGAACTTTTTAAGAGGTACAGGAGACAGTGCCATGTTAGAAGACGCATTAAAACAAATAAGGGCCCTACTCCAGAATCAGCTCCCAGCTAAACTTGACCAGATAGAGCTGGAGCGGGCGGATGGGGTTACTATGGAGGACGTTCAGTCCTCACTCATAGAGGTAGGTGGTAGCAGCACTACCGGGCGTAAGGGCACTGGCACGGGGCACCCGGATGGTCGCCAAAAATACCCAAGTATTACCGTCCTCGGGGAGGCCACACATGTTACTAACGCCCTCTCTCGCAGGAAGGAGCTGACGCACAGGATTTCCATATGGATTACAGACAGGGAGGTGTCTCCTGATAGCGAACTCGCCCAGGTTAAACTCTGCCGCTATGTGGAGGCAGTGGAAAGGATACTATCCAGCGACCCCACCCTGGGGGGCAAGGCGGTAAACTCGGCGGTAACGGGCCACTGGTACCGGAGTATAGAAGAAGTATTTATGAGAAAGGCAGTCGTTACCATGCAGGTCTACGAGAGACCTTCTACAAACAGTTACTAGGGGCTGATGCGCCAAAATCGGTAAACCCTATAACCAGGGTAATGGAGGGCTTATGTTTGATCCAGACGAAGACTTTTTTGAAAAGAAGGAATGGAGAGTTCCGGTGACCTCTCTCTTTACTGGCACAATCTCCGAATGGAAGAAAGAGGACGGCGAGTGGGTAACGGGGGGTGATACCGTTTGCACTATTAGAACTGATGTGCCCAGACGCGAGCCTTTTTTTGAAGTCCCTGCCCCTGCCTCGGGCCGCCTTGGCATTGAACGTAGATTCGCAAAAACAGAGACCTGGGTCATTGGAAACTTTGGGGGAGGGGGGGATATAATAGCTTACATATATACAGACCCCTTACTCTAAGGACCCCGACCATGCAGAGGGCAAATCTCCGAAGACAAGGTCAAGCAACAGGTAGAAGTAAGGGCTTTCCCTGCCTCCTGTGGCCTATCCCCTACAACCTGTGTTTAATGGCACATGAGGTCTACTGAGGTGTTGGTGGTCTGAATCGTTGCTGAGGAATCTTGTAGGTTTGCATGGCTGTCTACAGGGCTTACGGTAGTGGTCTTGACTGTGATACTATTGTCTTTACGAGAAAGGCTTCTATTACATGTAAGGTCGCATGAGGGATTTATGGAGCCATCGGCATTAAGCTTCAAGACCCAGACGTCATTCCTCCCAGCACCAAAGGAGCATGTCCAACCGGCTGCTACGTAGCCCCCGTCGGTGGTCTGTATGATTGAACAGGCGTATTCGGCAGAAACTCCCCAATAGCTCTTCTGCCACTCCATTGTCCCGTCTGGCCTGAGTTTTGAGACCCAGGCGTCGGTTATAAGACCCTTTGTGGTCTCTGTCCAGACTGGCTCACCTGCCCAACCACCCACTATATACCCCCCATCAACGGTTTGTTGGATGCAGCTGGCCTCATCCCAGCCACTCTTCCCTAAAGTCTTCTGCCACTCCACCGCGCCATCAGGCCCAAGCTTCAAGACCAGGATGTCAGGCAGGTCTTTCTTTCTGACGTCCAGGGACCCTTTCCCACCAGCCACTATGTATCCCCCATCACTGGTCTGCTGTATAGAACTGGCCCCATCGTCTTCAACACCCCCATAGGTCTTCTGCCATTCCGCTGCCCCATCTCCCCTGAGCTTCAAGACCCAGATGTCGCAATCCCCGGCACCAAATGACTTTGTCCTACCAGCCACTATGTATCCCCCATCACTGGTCTGCTGGACGGAACTGGCCCCATCAGAAGAAACTCCCCCATAGGTCTTCTGCCACTCAATAGTCCCATCAGGCCTGAGCTTTAAGACCCAAGAGTCGTAATCCCCGGCACCGAATGACTTCGTCTCACCAGCCACTATGTACCCCCCATCACTGGTCTGCTGGACGGAACTGGCCTCATCAGAAGAAACTCCCCCATAGGTCTTCTGCCACTCTACCGTTCCATCAACCCTGAGCTTTAGGATCCAAATGTCAGAAGCCCCATCACCGAAGGACCATGTCTTCCCTGCGACTATGTATCCTCCATCAAGGGTCTGCTGGATGGAATAGGCCCAGTCGTTCTCAATTCCCCCGTAAGCCTTCTGCCATTCCACTGTCCCATCAGGTCTGAGCTTTAAGACCCAGATGTCGTTCTCCCCGGCACCAAATGACCTTGTCGCACCGGCCATGATGTACCCCCCGTCGTTGGTCTCATGGACGGAGTAGGCCCAATCGCTGTCTACTCCCCCATAGGTGGCGGCCCACCCGGCTGAGGCTGACAGAGAAGGAGTTGTTACGAAGAAAAGGAAAAGGACGCAAAATACGGGGCATAACACATATGTCTGCCTCCCTCGTGCAAATTTTCTGTGGGGTTTTTGGCTAGACATACCCTTCCGCACCCCTAATATACTAGACCCTGCCCCAGCCCATCAGGCCCGTAATAAAACCCCTAAGCAGTAGTATATTGAGGTCTCTGGAAAACTCCGCACAAGTGTCATTCCTTCGGCTTCGCTCAGGACGGCGTCTGAGGGAGCGGAGTCTGTAGGGGCACGGCATGCCGTGCCCCTACCTAAAAGACCAGATTCTTCGCTTCGCTCAGAATGACACAAAGTGGTGCAGCAACTTTTTCAGAGGTCTCCTATTGAGACTAAGGAAGCTGCACCAGCCTTACTGACTCTACCCCTTCCAATTTTTCTATCTTTTCCAATGCCTTCAGGGATATTGGGTTATCTACGTTTACTATCAAGAGGGCAGTCCCACCTGCCTTCTTCCTGCCAAAGGCCATCCTGGCAATATTAATACCTTCGCTACCCAGTATTGTGCCTACACCCCCAATGAGTCCAACCCTGTCTTTGGCATACACCACCAGCATCATGCCCTCCAGCACTGCCTCTATTGTGTAACCGTCAATAAAGACCAGCCTGGCGTCACCTTTATTAAAGATGGTCCCCGTGACGGCGCTCTCCGCAGTCTCAGTCTTGACCTTTGCAGTAATCAGGTTCGTAAAGTCGCCGCATAGGCCGCTGGTGGTTACGGATACGTCTATACCCTTCTCCATGGCAAGGGATGGGGCATTGACCAGATTGGCCCCCTCTTCCATGCACGGTTTTAAGATTCCTACAAGAAAGCTGTCCGTTACCAATTTAGTGTTCTTCTTGGCTATCTCTCCGGCATAAATCAGGGCAACAGACCTCACCCCGCAGCCGGTGAGTTGCATCAGGAAGATACCCATCCTCTCCGTAAAGTTGATGAAAGGCTGAAGCTGGGCAAACTCCTCAGGGTTTACCACAGGCAGGTTCAGGGCGTTACGGACACCCCTCCCCAACAGGGCGTCGGCCATCTGTTCGGCCGCCTCCACAGCCACGGCCTTCTGGGCCTCTACCGTCTGGGCCCCCAGATGAGGAGTAGCTATCACTTGCTCCAGTTCCAGGAGCTTATTACCCTTAGGTGGTTCAACTTCAAATACGTCCAGGGCCGCCCCAGCCACTTTCCCTGAGACGATAGCCTCATAGAGGTCTTTCTCATTGACTATCCCCCCCCTGGCGGCATTCACCAATATCACCCCTGTCTTCATGAGATTAAATTCTCTCTCTTCAATGAGGTTCCTGGTAGAGGCGTTCAGGGGGACATGGATGGTAATAAAATCCGCCTGGGACAGTACCTCCTCCAGGGCATTAGTCCGCTGGATAAGGTACTGGGCAGTAATGTCCGGAGAGATAAAGGGGTCATAGGCAATCACCCTCATCTCCAGGGCGGCTGCCTTTTTGGCCACCTGCCTCCCTATACGGCCAAGACCTATAATGCCGAGGGTCTTTCCCGCCACCTGGAAACCGATGAACTTATCCCTCTTCCATTCCCCCCTCTGGAGGGACTTATGGGCCTGAGAGATCTTTCTTGCCACGGCAAAGAGGAGTCCAATAGTGTGCTCTGCGGCAGAGGTAGCATTCCCCTCCGGGGTATTCATTACTATCACACCCCGCTTGGTCGCCTCTTCTACGTCTACATTGTCTACCCCAATACCCGCCCGGCATATAGCCTTCAGCCTCTCTGCCCCGGCCAGTACCTTGTCTGTAATCTTTACCCCGCTACGGAGGATTACGCCCTCGTAACCCTTAATCTCCTCCTTGAGTTCCTCCTGTGAGATCCCCGGTCTCGTTACCACTTCCAGACCGGCCCTTGTCAGGATGTCTTTACACTCCGTTGCAAGGCTATCTGCTAAAAGTACTTTCATGTCCTTAATCTATGCCTTTCAGACCCTTTATGAAACAGACGCTTTATAAATATAATATCACCCAGGGACTTTAAATGCAAAAGGCAGCGCCTGGCAGGGGACGCTGCCTTTTCTACGGCTGGTTATGATTTACTTTAACTAAGAACCTTTTCTCATGGAATAGATACCAACACAGCTCAC
>DATETB010000211.1:0-9213 GCA_035283825.1 Candidatus Brocadiales bacterium
TAACCTCACCACCACCTTCCCTTCCCCGGCCTTCTCTGCCAGGAGTTGGTTTATCTCCCCCTGCTCCAGCGTATGACTGCTCCCCTGCTTGCCTACGTATATTATTTCAGCCTCGGGTCTGGCCTCCTTTAGAAGCTCCTCGCTTACGAGGTAGTCGTAGATGATAACGTCCGCCTTCTTTATACACCCCAGGCCCTTGACGGTGATTAGCCCGGGGTCGCCGGGGCCGGCTCCTACCAGATATACTTTCATATCGTGAAGTGTCCTCTCAAGAATTTGTTAATCACACGTCTTTTCTATAACATACCTGCTTTAGCAACCATTATACCCTATTTTCTCGCTAGCCTCAGTATGGCCTCTTCGGCCAATTCTTTTGTCTTAGTATCTTTCTCGTTCTTTATGATTTCGTCAAGTACCTTTTCGGCCTTGGGGTCTCCAATCTTGCCCAGGGCCCATATTGCCGTGCGTTTCAGCTTATCGGATTGGGGCGGGTTTTCCTTTGCAATTCTTATGAGAGAGGGTACGGCCTTGTCGGCACCCATCCACCCCAGGGTCTCGACTGCCCTCCGGCGGACCTCCGGGTGGGGGTCCCTGAGGGCCTTGTATAGAACCGGTATGGTTACCTCCCCCATCCTTATCATGGCCCAGCAGATACGTTTCCGTGTGCCTTCACTTGAGACCCTCATGTTTTCCAGGAGTACGTCTGATGGGGTCTCCTTTAGTTCCGAAAGGGCCCAGCCTGCCAGGTCTTTCGCCCAGGGGGCAACAGGGTCGCCTGGTTCTTGAGGGAACAATCTAGCCAGCGGCCTTGCCGCCCGTTCTTCTCCTGTTCTCCCCAGGGCCCTGGCGCAAGCCCCCTTTACCCGCCAATCGGGGTCCCTTTCCATAACCGTAATAAGGTCACCAGTGGCCTCAGGGCTTGCTATCCACCCAAGGGCCCTGGCGGCATCGTATATCACTGCTGCATCCATCTTTGAGGTCAAGACCTTTCTCAAGGGCTCTACCGACTCCGGGCGTCTCAGCCTCCCCAGGGCGAGGACCGCCTCCCTCCTCACCGCTATATCCTCGTCCCATAGATGATTAACCAGGCCAGGGAGGGCTTTGGCGTCCCCTACCAGCCCGAGGGACCAGGCGGCGTTGGCCCTTACGGCAGGTCTTTTGTATCCCAGGGACTTGAGGAGTACGGGGAGTACTGCCTCCGGAGGTAAGGCGGCCATCATCAGTCCAGCCTTTCTGGACTCCACCACCTCCCCTTCCTCCAACTCCTTATTCAAGGTCCGCCACCTCCTGGCAAAGAACCCCTTCTCCTCCAGTCCTGGCTCCTTAAGGGTACGACTCAGGGAAATCAACTTTTCTCTAAGGTCAGGAGGGAGCCCCTCCTGGGATTTGTCCAGACCTCCCTTCCCTAATCTTTCCCCAAGCAGGAAGTTGTAAAGGGAGTGGATGGGGTCAAGGGGGTCAAAACCCTCTTCTTTTTCTTCGGAGGTATTGCGGGATTCGGTGGAAGGCGGGCCTGGTTGGCTGGCCTGCAATCTGTCGGGCAGGGCCACTATCTTTTTTATCTTCTTAATATTAATAGATTGTCTGCTGAACCAGCCCAGGGCCTCTACTGCCACAGCGGGGTAATCTACCAGGAGGACGTCTGAACCTAGCTGGGCCACTGTCTTAATCCGCTCCCGGTCGTCACAACCCAGAAGGGAGGTCATGACCTGTACCCCGCGGGCATGGGCGTCAGCTATCTCTGCGGAAGTAAGGTTATCTACGGCCAGGAATACTAACTTTGGACCCACAATAGAGGGTTCCATTTCTCTGAGGTTGGCCAGTGCCCCCCACAAGTATACCTCCCTCAGCATATCCGTACTTTGAAGGAGGTCCATGATTGATTTTTCCAGCCCGCTTTCCTGGACGTCCAGGATGAGCTTCAGGCGGTTCAACTTCGCAAACCTCAGGGCCTCTTTTAAGAGGGGTACTGTCTCTCCCCTGAATTTGTCACTGAGCCAGTAGCCGGCATCGTAGAGCTGTAGTTCGTCAAAGAGGATATTTCTTAACGTCCCGTAGCCGTTGGTGGTCCTGTCAATGGTCTCGTCCCGCATGAGTACCAGTTGCCCGTCCTTAGTACTCCGCACATCTACCTTCAGGGCCTTAGCCCCTTGCTCTACAGCCAGTTCCAGGGCTATCATGGTGTTCTCAGGCGCAGCATTTTGTACACCTGCGTTGGCGGCTATAAGGACCTCACCCCCCTGGGAATAAGCAGGTAGCAGAGTGCACAGGAGGCAGAAAAGACATGATAGTAGGGTATTCCTCAAGATTTTTTCCTCACCCCCGTCATCCATTTGTCACCCACGGCACCAAATGCCTTGAGGAGGGCAGGTGGACCCAAGACCTTAACGGCTTAACATTGGCTTTGATAATATCGGACCTATAACGTCTTTCCCCTCCGTAGGGATTTCAAAGTGAGGTCTTTCCTTCCAGACTACCTCCTGGGTCTTTAAATCGTAGTATATCCTCTTGGCAAAGGTCCTTTTATTCTTTTGCCTTGCCTCCGCAGTGGGTTCACCTGTGACAACTACATTATTGCTCTGATAGTCCCATTCCATGGTATCACCTATGCTCTCCATACCCCCTTCTCTATTGTCTACAAAGAACACATCGCCCAGGGCTACCGCCCTCTCCAGCTTGCCATTTTCTCCCAAGAAGGTGTTGAGTTGATTACTATCCACCTTCTGTGATCCTTGGACAGCCTTGACGTTTTCATGGAAGGTAATCTTTTTCTTGTTGTCCTGCACCATCATTTTCTGGTCCCAATTTATCTTTACCCCTTCTTCTCTCGGTTGCCCTGGTTCAGTCTCCAGATAGAGGTCCCCTTTACCTTTGAGTTCTGAGACGTCTTTCTCAAAGTCCCAGTAGCCTTCCTGGCCATTGGCCTCCCTGAGTAGCCCTTTGCTCCTCTCCACTATGTAGACCCCCCCTGAGGCCTCCATGGTCTTTATCTTCGCCTCCTCCCCTTCAAAATGCATCACCATCTTCTGGGCGTAAATAGTGTAATCCTTTCGGACGAGTTGGACGTCTTTCTCAAAAGTAGCCTGCTGGAGGTCCTTCTGGAATGTCATCTTGCCTCTCCAGGTGATGGTAGTCTGCCCCCAGTCCATCTCCGTCTTTGGCGCATCTTTATCTGCCTTTGCCACACCCTTTGCTTTTTGTGTCCCTTTTGTGTTGAGCTGTCCACCGGTAGGGGCCTCGGATTTCTGCCCGCCCTGGGAGAATATTACCTTGGGGGCAATGAGGTTGAACTTTTCCTCAAAGAACTCTGCAGAGGGCGTGTCTTCCAGCGTGGTAGCATCCGTAATGGCGTCCCATATCAAACTCCTACCCTTGGCCGCACGGATACCGTCTGAGGCCAATACATCCCCTTCGGCTATCAACAGTTTTGTCTTCTGTCCTTTTGCATCAAAGACCAGTATCAGCTTATCCGTCCTGAGGGTGGAAACTCCCTGCCTGACCCTTACCTTGTCATGAAAGGTCAGCATGTTGGCCCCTTTCTCATAGACCAACTTGCCACTACACTGTATGACTGTCTTGGCGCCTTGTGCCTTGGTCTCGGTTGTACTTTGCGGACTACCAAAAGAGGTGAGCATAATATTACCTCTTAACCCCCCAAGCTCGGCTGTTACGTCCCTTTCTACCCAGAGACGCCCGCCGGTAGAGAGTTCGGCCTCCATCCCCTCCCCCCTTATTTCCATCTTATCCCCCTTGAGAGACACTGGACGGTCCGTTTTTGCCTTGTTCTCCTTGGGGTTGTACCTCAGATGGTCAGTCCTCAGGATGGTCCCCTCACCAAGCTCCACTTCTACTCCCTTCGTGAGAAGGCCCTCGTTCGTGCGCTTATCAAGCTCCCCCATTCTGGCGGTAATGATAATGTCTCTGGGAGACTCTGCGCCTTCCGTTGAGCCATATGGTTAGGTACCGGGCGGTTCGGCTGGAGTGGCAGGGTTACTCCCACCAGGCTGAGCCACACTACTGAACCCTTTCTTAAGGCGTATCTCGGGTTTCTCAAGCTTATATACCTTGTCATTGATGAGTATGGCCCTCTTACCCTTGAGGATGAACTTCTCGTTGCCTTCCTCATCGTAATGGGGGAAATAAAAATTATTGATAATATGGTCTACTGTCGGCCCATCATCCGTAAAGAAGGCTTTTTCTTCCTGATTCTCGGATACTTCTTGTTGTCCCTTATGCCACTTAAAGAACCTGTTGGGCAATACACCGGTTATGGAGAGTGCCATGACAATCAGGAGGGAGCCAAGGAGAGAAAACAGTATTATTCTGAATTTACCCATACTCTAGAACGAATTACAAATTACAGATTGCAGATTACAAATTTGAAATTTGCAATTTGTAATTTGAAATTTGTAATTAAGTATATCTCTTAAGGACGTCCTCCCACTTGCCCTGGTATCTCAGTATCTTTTCCACCACCTCCCTTACCGCCCCTTGCCCCCCCCTGGCCCTGGTCACATAATCTGCCTCCTGAAGCACCTCGGCAGGAGAGCCAGCCACGGCCACGGCAAAACCTACCCGGCTTAAGAGGGGGAGGTCAATGAGGTCATCTCCAATATAGCACACCTCCTCATCCTTTAACCCGTGTCTTTCTAAGATTTTTTCATAGGCGTCCAGCTTCTTATGGGCATCCTGATAGACCTCCTCTATCCCCAATTCTTTGGCCCTGTGCGTCACGGCCTTAGACTTCCTGCCACTGATGATGGCCGTCTTTTTCCCCACTCTGTGCCAGAAGGCAATGCCCGAACCGTCTTTCACGTGGAAGACCTTTAGCTCCTCCCCCCTATCACTGCAGAATATCCTCCCGTCCGTGAGCACCCCGTCCACGTCTACAATAAGGAAATTAATATCGCCCAGTCCCATTTTAGTTTTCAGTTACCGGTTGTCGGTTGTCAGTCTAACTACTGGGGACTGAAGACTGGCCACTGACAACTGAATCGCCTACAGCCCCACATCCAATAAGTCCTGCACGTCCAGGATGCCCACTGGTATGCCCTTTTTGTCCACCACGGGGAGCTGGTCTATCTTATTCTCCTTCAGGATGTTGTATGCCTCTGCGGCCAGAGAATCTTTACGGATAGTCTTGGGGTTACGTGTCATAACCTCTTTTATGGCACCTTTGAGGAAGTCCTGTCTTCGCCCAAGGCGCCTCCTGAGGTCCCCATCGGTAAAGAACCCAGTCAGCCTCCCCTTACCATCTACCACGCTCACCGCCCCCGGCCGTCCCGGGGTATGAGTCATCACCTTCAGGGCCTCCAGCACCTGACAGCCCTCCTTGACCACAGGATTGGCCTGCCCGCTCCTCATTACCATCTCCACAACGAGGAGCTTTCTGCCCACTTCCCCTCCCGGATGGTAGAAGGCGTATTCTTCCTTGCTGAAGTTCCGCCTCTTCAGCACGGTAAGGGCAAGGGCATCTCCCAATGCCAGCATGGCCGTAGAACTGGCGCTTGGGGCAAGCCCCAGGGGGCAAGGCTCCTCTATCTGACCGATGTCCAGCACCACGTTGCTGTGGCGGGCAAGGGTGGATTCACTACTGCCAGTGATGGCAATAACCCCGGCCCCAATCTTTTTCATAAAGGGCAGGAGGGCAGCCACCTCCGTCTCCCCGCTATTGGATAGGGCCAGCACTACGTCTTCCTTCACCACACGGCCCAGGTCGCCATGCCTCGCCTCGGAGGGGTGGAGCCAGTAAGAAGGCGTACCAGTACTGGCCAGGGTGGCGGATATCTTTTGGCCGATTATCCCCGCCTTACCTATCCCCGTAACTACTACCCTGCCCTTGCAATGCAGGACGAAATCTACCGCCCTCTGGAAGCCCTCATCCACCCTATCCACAAGCCTCTCCAGGGCCTGGGCCTCCAGGGCAATGACCTTCTTGCCGTACCGGACGTCCTCTGTTAAAGTCTTAGACCTAGATTTCATAAGAACTTAAATTATATGTTCTTGAGGGGCTTTATTCAAGGGGGGAGGGGAAAATTACAAATTGCAAATTACAGATTACAAATTGGGATTTTGGGGGAGGTGTTTGGTATATCCCTTTAGACGTTTCATGAATTCTGCGTAACTTTTATCCTGAGGGGTATAAAATTTTTGTCCCTGGATTATGGAGTCCAGCGACTATGTCGCTGGAAAAATCCATTGACACAGTCAATGGACTCCAAAGAGCCTTTTTCCAGACTGGCAGGCCCTGCACCGTCCCTTCGCTCTGCTCTAGGGTAGGTCTGGTGCAGGGCAGGTCTTCAAATTGCCTATAGGTTGCCATTTAATTTCTAATTTATAATTTGTAATCTGTAATTTGTAATTAGAATTGATGTGCAATCCTCTTAACAAGTCTGATTACTACCAGGACCACACCTACGCAGAAGAGGAGCACTGCCCCAAGGGCCAGGGGGACGCTGGGGTTCTCTTTCAGACCTACCGCTACTGCCTGGGAGACCTTTATGTCTTCAAAAAAGACCTGTGCACCCTCCACCACCTTGGAACTCGTCTCCCCCAGTGTAACATAGACCTGCCTTGGGTTTTCCCCTTCCTTATTGGCCACCAGCCTGACCACGGGCCTCTGGAGACTGGGGTGCATGAAGAGTCCTGCCGCCTGCACGTTAGAGCCATTTATGTTGAGGCTCTCCTTAAGGGCCAAATGGTGAGACCTCTCTGCCACCTTCAATACTACCCCCTGGGGGGCCTCACCGTAATCCTTGAGGAGAAACTCTTCTTTACCATGGTCAAGCGTTACAGGATGGTTGTACCCGAGTATCTGCTCTGTCTCTCTGTCCCCCTTCTTTATCTTGACCACGGCCCTCACCTCTTTAAGCATGCCGTTGGGATACTGGGTAGTCTCAAGCCCGGCCAGCCGAAGCTCTACATCTTTAAAAGGAGTGGGATTTTCACCGATAGTAAAAGGCTTCTCCTGGGTAGTGTATAGTCCCCCCACCAGGTGGGCCAGTAGTGTGACCAGGAAGGCCAGGTGGCAGATGGACCCCCCGTAGAGGGTAAGGTTAGTGGCCCTTGCCCTGAGTCTTACCAGGACGGAGTCAAGGGTACACAAGAACGCATTAATCCCGTATACCCCAAGGCACAAAAAGAGCAGATAGAACCACCAGTGGGCCAGGGAGGGTTTATCAAAGAAGAAGCGTATGTCCTCACCTGCCAGGCCAGCATAGGACGCCGGGTAAAAATTCATCTGGAGACTGCCTATCATAAGCAGTCCAGCCGTGGCAAAACCCACAACTATGCCGAGCTTTGTGGATTTAAGGAGGTCGTAAATCCTTGTTAGCATCTCTGACTAGAACCTGTGGGAGCTGGATATAAAGAAACTCGTCCCCACGTAGGTAAAAAACATTATAAGAAACCCGATCACAGCCAGGTGGGGCTTATAACCCTTCAGACGAGGCCAGTGGTCCACGTGGATGCAGGCGGAGTAGAAGAGCCACAGGACCACCGACCATACCACCTTGGCATCCCAGAGGAAATAGTCCCCCCAGGCCACGTAGCCCCAGAGGCCGCCAAAGAGCATGGACACTGAAAAACCCAGTAGCCCATACATAAAACCGTTATCTATAAGCTCCACCATCTCCTGCCTCCTGTCCGGACTCTGGAAATAGGCAAGCCCCGCCGCCAGGCTGGAGGTCCAGAGGGCATAGCACATAAAGCTCAGAGGCACATGGAGTACATACCATATGGTAAGCATGAGGGGCGGCGGATAACTCAACCCCTTGGGCCAGAAGGCCGCCGCAGTCAGAAACCCATACCCTACCCCAAAGAGGGTCAACCTGTACAGGCGGCTCTCCACCCTGTTCGTCCATAGGAGTACCAGGAAGGCCGCAAAAGAAAAGGCATAAAAGCTCTCAAATTTGTTGGTCAGGGGGAGGTACTCTATGGCCATACCCCTGCACATCAGGGAAAGGAGCTGGAGGGCCAGTCCCGTCATAAGCACCTTGCCCCTGGTAGACCTCTCTCCAAGGCCAAAGTACCAGAAGGAGGTGTACACACCAAACGAGACCCAGTACCCCAGGATAGATAGATTTATTAAACTCTTGGCGTCCAATGCATTTGTCCCCGAAACGGATAATCTACATTAAGGGTAGGTAAGAATCAAATGTAAATGGCCGGGCTTAGGGATTAGGGAAAAAGTATAACGCAGGCTAAAGTTCGCCGTGGCGAATCTGCCTCAGGCATGACCTGCGGCTACTACTGTATTCTTTATTCTTCCCCTACCCCCTACTCCTGCGGTTTTTCAAAATATTTAAATATGTGCAACAAACGCATATTGGAGTAAAATATACTTAGAAAGAGAGGTAGTGAGGGATGTTACGGTTTATCCTTCCAATAATGATGCCCTTGGTGTACCTCCTGGTAACCCAGGTCATGCTTATGACGGATTCGCCAGGGTACGGTTTTAACGTCCTGGAGAGCAACAAGGAGATAGCTTATCAGATAGAATGCTCCCTGGAGACAGTGAAGGAGAGGGTGGGTTATGTATTTGAAAAAGGAGGGCTCTCCCAGGAGAAGTGGAAAGAATTCAAACAGCTCCACTGGGAGGCGGAATCCCTTCACCACCTCTTTGTTATGGCCAGCCTCTTCTATGAGGAGGCCCCTGTGGAGCCTTATGGGAGGCTGGTGGAAGTCTTTGCCCGCGACATGGCGCAGAGGTTAGTCCTGCTGGACAGGTTCTGCATGGAGATAGGCATTGAGGCAATCCCTTCTGAGACTATCTGAGGTTATAAAATAATTCGTCGTAGGGGTAGGTTTAAGGCCGTTCGCCTGAGAGACGCAAAGATAATTATCAGGAAGGCCGGAAAGGAGGCCGCATAGGGGAAGGGTATAGAGTGGCGGAAGATAAAGAAGGCCAATTTATAGGGTTATCCTCGGAGATGTAGAGATGTAGGGGCAGACCTATGTGTCTGCCCGTGTAGCTACCCAGACTATTGTCTACCTAGCAGGGCGAACATCCGCCTTAGGCGGATTCGCTCCTACTCCAATTCCTCCATCTCCGCCCTGGGGCTGCGCATCATTAGGTCGCTGACGGCCTTGCGGGGGTCTTTATCCTCATAAAGGATTTGGTATATCTCCTCAGAGATGGGCATCTCTACCTTGTATCTCTTGGCCAGTAATTTCACGGAGCGGGTGGTATAAATGCCTTCGGCCACCTGTTCC
>DATETB010000212.1:0-3503 GCA_035283825.1 Candidatus Brocadiales bacterium
AGGGCCTTCCAGATACAGGTGGAAGAAAAGGGGTTCTCCTTCGTGGAGGTGCTTGGGGCCTGTCCTCTAAACTGGGGACTCTCCCCCACTGAGGCTATCAAGAGGGTACAGGAGGAACTTATACCCTACTATCCTCTGGAGATATTTAAGGATAAAGGATAAAAAATCCAAATGTCCAAATCAGCAGTCAGCAATCAGTAGGTCAGCAGTCAGCAAGATTGCTGATAGCTGATTACTAATTGCTGATGGCTGACTACTTCCCTGATTTAGGTGCAAAGATTCAAATGTATACTGACCTCATGGTATCTGGTTTTGGTGGGCAAGGGGTGTTAATTGCCGGACGCCTACTATCTTATGCGGCCATGAGGGAGAATAGATACGTTACCTTCTTTCCCGCCTATGGTCCCATCATGCGGGGTGGAGAGGCCCACTGCACGGTAGTTATCTCCACCAGACTAATAGGTTCTCCCGTGGTCCGCAACCCCCTCACGGCCATTGTGATGAACCTGCCCTCCCTGTTGAACCTGGAACCCAGTGTGAAACCCGGGGGGTTGCTTATAGCTAACGCAGACCTTGCGGAGAGGTCTCATTCCAGGAGGGAAGACATCAAGAAGATATTCGTCCCGGCCAATACCATTGCCGAGGGGATAGGTAGCGAGCGGGTGGCCAGTATGGTGGCCCTTGGGGCGTACATTGAGGCAACGAGGGCAGTCACCCTCCAGAGCGCAATAAGTTGCCTGGATAAGATAATTACGGAGAAGCACAGGGAGTTCCTACACCTGGACGAAGAGGCGTTGAAGCTGGGAGCAGAGTTTCTAAAAAAAGAATTACAAATTTCAAATCTCAAATTACAAATTTAAAACCTGTAATCTGAAATCTGTAATTTGTAATTGAGAAGTTACCTGTAAACTTTAATAGCCACCTGGGGGCACATCTCGGCGCACATGGCATCGCCGGTACAGCGTTCTTCCTCCCCATTAAAGCAGGCAGTATGATAACCCTTTGTGTTAATCTCCTGGGAGAGGTAAATAAGTTTATACGGACAGGTGATTATGCACAGTTCACACCCGTTACACCTTTCTCTATCTATCACAATCCTTCCCATAACGATTTATTCCCTCACAGACCACAACCCTTACTCCAGCAGGTTTACTACCAGCCCTGATAATAACTTCGGGTAGAAGAAGGTGCTCTTGGGGGGCATCTTTAACCTCTGCGAGGCTACGGCCCTCACCTGCTCTATGGGTGTGGGGTTAAGGAAGAAGGCCATATCGTATTCCCCCGATTCAACGAGGGAGATGGCCTGTGCGGCATCATGTACGTAGCGGATATGGTTTTCCTCCCTGCTGGACTTGCCCAGAAGCCTATCCAGGGCAAGACCGTGGAGGACGGTTACCTCTAGCTCCCGCAGGCACTCTGGCACATCGGGAAAGGCCTTTTTCAGCAGGCGCGGCTTCCGTAAGGTAAGGAGGTAATACTCCCTGGTATCTCCCAGGAAAAGCCCGAAGGAATAGAGCGGGGCGTCCTTGAGTTTATTTTCCATCAGGTCATAGCTTCCATCCTTAAGATGCTCCACGTCAAAGGACTCCTCCAGTATGTCTTCCATCGGGGGTTCCAGCTTCTTCGGGAGCTTAATCACCCTGTGGATGGGGAGGATACATAGCCCCGGGTCCTTCATGGAGACGAGGGCCATCAGGGTGAAGTGGTGAGGGCCGGGTGGTCTACCCTTCAACTCCTCCTTGTAGGCCAGAGATACCTCGTAGCGGTGGTGGCCGTCCGCTATAAATAGCGGTTTGTCTTCAAGGAGCTTTGAGAGTTCGTCTATGACCTGCCATTCCTTCACTACCCATAGTCTGTTCCGGGCGCCGTCCCAATGGAACTCTTCATCCGGGGGGCGGGAGGTTACTGGTTCAAGGATACCCTTAGTCTTTGCGTCTTCCTCTGGATAGAGGGCAAAGATGGGGTCAAGGTTGGCCTTGCATACCCTCAGGAGGCGGAGACGGTCCTCCTTCTGTTTTGGGAGGGTATGCTCATGAGGGTAGATGTTCCCCGTCAGGTAGTCCTCAAGTTTGACCAGCGAGATAAAGCCGGTCCTGGTGTAGTCCCGGCCTTCCAGGGAGAACCTCTGCTCGTAGACGTAAATGGAAGGTTGGGTTTCATTTATCAGGACCCTCTCGTCCCGCCAGGATTTCAGTAACTGGGCCGCCCTGGTATATCTATTACGGTACTCGGTATCCGCCGGGAGTTCCTTGCCCAGGATGAGGCGGATGAAGTTAAGGGGGTCCCTTAGATGGAGTTCTTCTTTGTACTGTGGGGTAATTACGTCGTAAGGAGGACAGACCACCTTAGAGGGGTCCGGGACCTTTTCCGGGTTGTATCTAAGCCCTTTAAACGGTCTGATGATAGCCATAGTAAAGTAGCCAGTAGCAAGTAGCTAGTAGCTAGGAATTTCTCCCCTTTCTACTAGCTACTGTCTACTAGCTACTACCTAGACGGTCCCGCCCTCCCAGGAGACAAGATACTCTTCTTGCTCCCTGGTGAGTTGGTCAATGGAGACGCCCATAGACTTTAGTTTAAGACTTGCTACCCATTCGTCTATCTCTTTTGGGACGTTGCACACCCGGTTCCCCAGCTGTCCCTGGTTCTTTTTGAGGTACTCCGTGGACAGGGCCTGCAGAGAGAAACTCATGTCCATGACACAAGCAGGGTGCCCTTCGGCAGAGGCCAGGTTTATGAGCCTACCCTCACCCAGGAGGCAGATAGAACGCCCGTCCTTCAATATGAACTGGTCTACAAAGGGCCTGGCCTGACGTACTTCCTTGGCCATCTCCCTCAGGGCCTCAATGTCTACCTCTACGTTGAAGTGCCCCGAGTTGCAGACCACGGCCCCGTCTTTCATGACCTGGTAGTGCTCTTTCCTTATGACATGGATGTTCCCGGTCACGGTGCAGAAGAGGTCCCCGATCTTTGCGGCCGCTTCCATCGGCATGACCCAGTAGCCGTCCATCGTAGCCTCCAGGGCCCGGATGGGGTCTATCTCCACCACCACCACCTTTGCCCCCATACCCCTGGCCCTCATGGCCAGTCCCTTCCCACACCAGCCGTAACCTGCTATCACTGCCGTCTTGCCGGCTATGAGCATATTGGTGGCCCGGATGATACCATCCATGGTGGACTGCCCCGTACCATAGCGGTTATCAAAGAGATACTTACAGTTGGCATCGTTGACGGCCATGACGGGGAACTTCAGCACCCCCTTCTTCTCCATGGCCCTTAACCTCACTAGCCCCGTGGTGGTCTCTTCCATACTCCCTATGGCCTCCTTAACCACCTTGGGATGGTTGCTGTGGACGGCGGATACTAAGTCCGCCCCATCATCAATTATTATCTGTGGACTATGGGCAATGGCGGCATCTATGTGCTCGTAGTAGGTCTTGTTGTCTTCCCCCTTGATGGCAAAGACAGGTATCTGAAAATCCTTGACCAGCGATGCGGCCACGTCA
>DATETB010000213.1:0-5939 GCA_035283825.1 Candidatus Brocadiales bacterium
CACTACAATAACGGGCAGTATAGGCGTAATCCTGCCCCTGATAAACGTCTCGGAACTTATAAAAAGATACGGCATAGAAGACAAGTCCATAACCTCCGGCCCTTTCAAGGAGATAGGCTCTCCGCTCAAGCCAATGAGCCCTGAGGAAGAGGCTGTCTTGAAGGGCATCGTTGAGGAGATGTACACCAGGTTCATTACGGTAGTCTCTAAAGGCAGGAACATCCAGCTGGAGGACGTCAGGAAGCTGGCCGATGGGAGGATTTACACCGCACAGCAGGCCCAGGCTCTCGGCCTTATAGACCAGACGGGCTACCTCTCAGACGCCATAAAACTGACAAAAGAACTGGCAGGGCTGAAGGAGGCGAAGGTAATCAGGTACAAGAAGAAATGGGGCATCAAAGACCTCCTCAGTCTCAAGACAAACGTGCCTTCAATTACCCTCATCGGGGGTGGCCTTACTAATGACAATAGTGCCTCTACGGACGTCTCCAGGCTTATGTACCTATGGCCTGGCTTCCATACCGCAGGTGTACCGCTCAATAACTATTTCTATGCGCCCTTTGGCGGTGGACACCTATTGAAGACAGGCAATTAGGCCTACAGCAAGATGATACGGGTACGTTTTGCCCCCTCCCCTACAGGCCCCATACACCTGGGTAATGCCAGGACGGCCCTCTTTAACTGGCTCTTCGCCAGGCGTAATGGCGGAGTCTTTATACTCAGGATTGAGGATACTGACGTTACCCGCTCAGACCCCCGTTACACCCAACTAATTATGGACGACCTCCGGTGGTTAGGGATGGACTGGCAGGAGGGGCCGGATGTGGGAGGGCCTTACGGGCCTTATGTCCAGTCCCAGAGGCTCACCACATACCAGGATTTTGCAGAAAAGTTACTGGAGGAAGGGAAGGCCTATCCCTGTTACTGTACCCAGTCGGAACTGGAGGAGCGACGTAAGGCGGCCCTGGCTAGGGGCAGACCCCCACGCTATGACAACCGCTGCAGAAACCTATCTGAGGCGGAGAAGAAGACCCTTGAGTCCCAGGGCAGAAGACCTTCCCTGCGGTTCCTCATACCGCCTGGCGAAAAATTGGCCTTTGAGGACATGATTAGGGGGAAGTGCGAATTTAACCTGTCCGTGTTAGGGGACTTTGTGATTATGAAGGCAGACGGCACACCCTCCTTCCACGTGGCGGTAGTGGTGGACGATGCCCTGATGAAGATAACCCACGTAATACGTGGTGAAGACCACCTGAGTAATACACCCTTGCATATCCTCCTCTTTGAGGCGTTGGGTTTTCCGAGGCCGCACTACGCCCACCTGCCCATGATAGCAGGGGAGGAGGGAGACCCGCTCAGTAAGAGGGCTGGGTCCCTCTCCATCCAGGATTACAAGGGGCGGGGCTATCTACCCGAGGCCCTGGTCAACTATATGCTGTTACTGGGCTGGAGTCCGGGACAGAAGCAGGAGAAACTTACCCTGGAAGAGGCGGTGGAGAGATTTGACGTGAGGCACGTAAGTAAATCTCCCGCCCGCTTTGACCCAAAGAAACTAGACTGGCTGGCAGAAAAGTATCTCAGTCAGGCAGACCCGGAGAGGCTGATAGAACTAATTATCCCCTTCCTGCCTCAGGAGGCCGAGAAAATAGATAGAGCAAAGTTGAAGGCTCTGATAGAAGCAGTCAGACCTGGCCTTGCCAACCTGTCCCAGGTAGTAAAAGAGTCTGAATGGTTCTTCAAGGAACCCGTCTTGGACGAAGGCCAGATAACGGCCTTGTCCAGCGACAAACCCCGGTCCGTCCTTGCTCAGGTACTTGAGGCACTTGAAGGGCAGGAAGAAAGTTTTATTAAAGAGTATAATAAATTTATAAAGCAATTGGCCGAAAAGGGTGGCCTCGCCCCAAAGGAGGTAATGATGCCCCTGAGGCTGGCCCTGACGGGGAGCACCCATGGGCCAGAATTGACTTCTATTATATCTCTCCTTGGTCTGGAGGGGTGTAAGAGTAGATTAAGGAGGCTACTTACAAAGATTGGACAGCATGTGGCAAGATAACCAACCATGACCCTAAAGATATACAACACATTAACCCGTAAAAAAGAGGAATTCCAGCCCCTCCACCCAGGCATGGTGGGTATGTACGTCTGCGGCCCTACGGTGTATGACCACCCACACCTGGGTCACGCCAAGAGCTACGTGAGCTTTGACGTGGTAGTACGCTACCTCCGCTACCGGGAATACAAAGTACGCTACGTGCAGAACATCACCGACGTGGGCCACCTCACGGATAATGCCGATGCGGGGGAGGATAAGATAGAACTGCGGGCCCGCCTGGAGCGTCTTGAGCCTATGGAACTGGTGGAGAAGTACATGAGGAGCTACTTTGAGGACATGGACGCCCTGAACGTCTTGAGGGCAGACGTATCCCCCAGGGCCACGGGACACATACCTGAGCAGATTGGACTCGTAGAGAAACTCCGTGAGAAGGGGCAGGCCTACGAGGCGGGGGGTTCGGTGTATTTTGACGTCAGGCGGTTTGAGGGCTACGGGAAGCTGTCTGGACGGAGACTGGAGGAGTTACAATCCTCCGTAAGGATAGAGCCTAACCCTGAGAAGCGTTACCCCCTGGACTTTGCCCTCTGGAAGAAGGCCCTGCCCGGACACATCCTCAGGTGGAGAAGCCCCTGGGGGGAGGGTTTCCCCGGTTGGCACCTGGAGTGCTCCGCCATGTCCATGCGGTATCTGGGAGAGACCTTTGATATACACGGAGGTGGTCTGGAGAACGTATTCCCCCACCACGAGTGCGAGATTGCCCAGAGCGAGGCCGCCAATGAGAGGCCGTTTGTAAGGTACTGGATGCACAACAACATGGTAACCGTGGGCGGGCAGAAGATGGGGAAGTCCCTGGGGAACTTCGTTACCCTCAAACAGGCCTTTGAGAGACATCTGCCTATGGTGGTTAGATTCTTCATCCTGAATTCCCACTACCGCAGCCCACTGGATTACACGGAGGAGGCCCTGGAGGCGGCCGCCAACGGACTTGAACACCTCCTTATAGCCGTAAGGACGGTAAAAGAGAGGCTGAGATACTCTAAGGAGTTAGCCCCGGAAAAGGCCATCCTGGACCAGATTGAGACCCACAAGAGACTCTTCTTGGGGGCCATGGACGATGATTTTAACACCGCAGAGGCCCTGGCCGCCCTCTTCCAGTTCTCAAGGGAAGCCAACCTTATACTGGGTTCCGGTCAGGAAATAAGTCACCAGGCCCTCCTGGAGATGGATAATTTCTATCGCACCCTTGGGGGAGACATCCTGGGTATAATTACTGAGGCCCCACAGTCAGTAGCCGCAGGCTTCAGCCTGCGTAGAGACGAAAAAGAAGAGGCCCTGATACAACTCCTGATAGAGACCCGTAACCGGTTACGTCAGGCCAAGCAGTGGCAACTGGCCGATGAGTTGCGCGGCCAACTGGACAAGCTGGGTATCCTCCTGGAAGATAAACCCGAAGGGACTCAATGGAGGAGGAAGTTGTAATATATGGAATCCAGTCCGCCTAAGGCGGATGTCGCTGGTATAAATCCATTGACTTTAAAGTAAGGAGTTGCGGTGAAGTTAAAGACGTCTAATAGTCCCATTGTTACGCTACAGATGGTGAAGAACCATCCGGACGTACAGGTCTATGTGGATAAGGCAGACGAGTTTCTGGGTAACATTGGTTACACGGAGCATGGCAGGCGTCATGCCAACTACGTAGCCCATAACGCTGGCAGGATTCTCAGGGAACTTGGCCACGAAGAAAAGTCTTGCGAACTGGCGGCCATTGCGGGCTATATCCATGACATAGGGAACGTGGTCAATAGGCCCTCCCACCCTGCAACCGGGGCCTACCTGGCCCATCAATTCCTCAGGGAACTTGGTATGCCGCTGGAAGACGTCCTTGCCGTGATGGGGGCGATAGGTAATCATGACGAGGACAGCTGTGAACCTGTAAACGTGGTGAGTGCGGCACTGATAATCGCCGACAAATCAGACGTCCACCGCAGTCGTGTCCGCTCCCCCAAGGAGATAAGGTTTGACATACACGACCGTGTCAACTATGCAGTAAGGAGGGCAGAGCTTAGACTGGACACGAGCAAAAGGACTATCAGCCTGGAGCTGGACATAGACAAAGACATCTCGGACATGGTGGAGTACTTTGAGATATTCACGACAAGGATGGTAGCCTGCCGCCGCGCCGCCAAACTCCTGGGCTGCACCTTTGAGGTGTTGGTGGTGCAGGAGGATGGGAAGTAGATGTGAGACGGATGGCACACCCCTACAATGGAGGGTAAAAGATGCTATGATTGGAAACAAAACAGAAGAGAAAATAATTTTAAAGGAACTAAAAGATAACCTTATTAAAATTACTGGTAATTGCATGCCGAGGGTTATCCTTTTTGGGTCAAGGGCGCGTGGGGACTACGACGAAGAATCTGATATTGATGTGGCCATAGTTGTTAGGGGCCTCACAAGGGAAGTCAAGGACAAAATACTTAATATGGTTGCAGACATAGAAATAAAGTACCTTACGCCCCTATCAACGTTAGTGATTTCTGAGGAGGACCTTGAATTTCTTAAGAAGAGGGAAAGGAGGATAGCCTTTGATATTGAGGTGGAAGGGATACCATTATGACAGAAGAGAACAAGAAAGAAAATATTAAGATTGAACTGACAAGGGCATCGGAAATGCTTTCTGAGGCAGAGCTACTTTACAATAACAATTTTATTACAGGTGCAGTATCCAGGCTTTATTATTCTTTACTCCACACGATAAGGGCATTACTTCTGACGAGGGGACTTGAACCTAAAAGCCATGAAGGGGCACTCAGACTCTTCGGGTTTCATTTTATTAAGGAAGGCATTTTTCAAACAAAGGCCTCTCACATCTTCTCAAAATTGATGAAGTACAGGGAAGAAGCAGACTATAACCCCATCTATAAATTTACGAAAGAGGATTTTGTTGAGTTTAAAAAAGAGGTAGAGGAGGTGGCAGATAATGTAAAGGCTTATCTTGGGGGAAAAGGGTACCTCTGAGGTTTATTACGGATAATCTAGACAAGTTCATACTTTATTCCAAAGTAAAAATGAATAAGTCTATCCCTCATTCCAGCCATATTACTCCAGGGAATAGAGAAATATTTCTGTTTAGAGAGTTCTGAAAAAGTCACCCCGACGTCGTGTGTCATTCTGAGCGAAGCGAAGAATCTCGTTATTTAGCTGAGATTCTTCGGTCCCCTTCGCTCCGCTCAGGGCTTCGGCAACTACTTCGCTCCCTCAGAATGACAAGCGCGTGGAATTTTTCAGAGATCTTGTTTAATATTTTCAGGGATATTTTTGGTGGTCTCTCCTAAGACAAAAGACGGATAGGAATATCACCCCCCACTCTTTCCCACCTAGCGTGCATGGATTGCAGCCCTTTCTAACTCCAACAGCCTCTTCTTTAAACTTATCCCCCCAGGACCAGAGTATCCCGTCAACTCCCCCCTTGAGCCCACCACCCTGTGGCAGGGGACAATGGGCGGTAATGGATTCTGTCCGCAGGCCCCTCCCACCGCCCTGACAGCCCCAGGACGCCCTACCTCCCTGGCCACCCAACCGTAACTCCTGACCTCCCCATAGGGTATCTCCATCAGTTTTCTCCACACGTCCTGCTGAAAGGCAGTACCACAAACTAAATCTAATGGCACGTTGGAGAAACTGACTTTTTCTCCGTAGAAGTACCTCTCCAGGAGTCCTTTTGTCCCACCTGGAGGGATTTCCCCCTTTATAGGTACCACCCCAAACCTCTCCCCCACCCCCTTCAAGAAGGACCTCTCCACCGTATCAGGAAAAGAGACCAAGAGTAACCCCCTGGTACCCCATACCACGTGTACCAGACCTATTACCGTCTTAAAACTGGTAT
>DATETB010000214.1:0-6388 GCA_035283825.1 Candidatus Brocadiales bacterium
CCGGCATAACGACTCCAACGTCCTGTGCATAGGGGCTGACCTTTTACCCCCTGGGCCATTGGTCAAAAAGATACTGAACGTATGGCTCTCTACCCCCTTTGAGGGGGAGAGGCATACCCGCAGGATAAAAAAAATCATGGAACTGGAGTAGTCGTGACCCCTCCGGGCAAGACCACTACTGATGCCCCAGAAGGCGCCAGCGTCAAGGTAACGCTCCTGGCCCACACCCCTGAGCCTGAAAAGGTGGTGGCCCAGGCCGCAAAACTCTGCTACAGCCCCGCCACCGTTGAAGAACTCCATGAGACCATCTACAAGACAGACCAGGAAAAGTTCATAAAGAAACTCCTCTCCATGGGGCACATGTCCCCCGTAGAGCATATCTCCTTCACCTTCGGCGTAGAAGGTATCTCCAGGGCCTGCACCCATCAACTGGTAAGACACCGCCTCGCCTCCTACAGCCAGCAGAGCCAGCGCTACGTTGGCAAAAACAGCGGTAAGACAGGTAAGGTCTTTGACTTCATCATCCCCCCCAGCGTCATCCAGGCCGGTAAGAAGGAGTGGTTCATGGAAAAGATGACAGAGATACAGCGCTGGTATGATGAACTGGTGGAGGCCCTGGGGACAGTAACACCACCTGGCGACAAGATGGAGTCCATCTACGAGGACGCCCGATTTCTCCTCCCCAACGCCGCCGAGACCAAGATAGTCATTACCATGAACGCCAGGGAACTCCTCCATTTCTTCCGTGTAAGGGGCTGTAACCGCGCCCAGTGGGAAATCAGGGAGCTTTCCATAGAGATGCTCCGCCAGGTAAGACCCATCGCCCCGGCCATATTCGGCACAGCCGGCCCCGCCTGCGTCAGGGGCCACTGCAGTGAAGGCTCTTATACATGCGGGAAGATAGAGGAGGGAAGGGCGAGGTTCAGGGGGCTTGGTAAGTAGCCGCAGGCTTTAGCCTGCGTGAGATGTAGCGTGCGAGTTTATCTCGCACGCTAAAATAAAAGGAAGTAACATTCAGCATGAAGATAAAAAACGTAGATAAAATAGCAGTTGAGTTTGCTGAAATTATCAGAAATAAGTTTAAAGACCACTTAAAAAAGATTGTTTTATTCGGTTCCCACGCTAGAGGTGACTTTACCGAAGGTTCAGACTTTGACGTCTTAATAGTTGTTGATAAAAGGGGAAAGGGAATCCAGGAAGTTGTCCTGGATTCGTGCGTTGAAATAATGAACAAATACTATGCTTTAATAGGATGCATTGTTTGCGATGAAAAGGAATGGGAAAGGAAGAAGAAATTCCCCATAGGATTTAACATATTAAAAGAAGGAATTGAATTGTGAAGCCGTACGCTGACATAGAGGTCATCAAAGAGATGATAATAAAATCTCGTGAAAAACTAAAGACTGCCCAGATAGATCTTGAGCATGAGAGGTACGACGATTCGGTTTCACGTTCCTATTACGCAGTTTATCATGCTATCTCAGCAGTTTTATTCTCAAAGAGATTACACTTTTCATCCCACGCCCAAACCATTGGCACGTTCAATAAAGAATTCGTCAAAACAAAAGTGTTTCCCTCCTCTTTTACAAAGACCATAGAGAAATTATTCAATGAGCGGCAAATTGGAGACTACGATTTTGAAACTCATCTTGATGCTGAGGTTGCCCAGGAAGATTTAACCGAAGCGGAAAAGATTATAGAAGCCTGTGAGGAATATCTAGCAAAGGCATACAACGTTTCTAAAGAATATTGGAAGAGATAAGCCCAGTAGGGTGCGTAGTGACGCACCCTACTTTCTTCCCATTTCAGAGGAAACAGTTCGTGTTTGGTTATTTTAACTTAGATAGCAGGTTAATGAATGGAGGTAAACATTATTTCTTGGCTAACTGAATACATTAGCCCACCAGTCGTGATTTTTATTGGGGCTATTATCGCCGCCACAGGTGCAATGTGGGCTTCCTCTAAGCAGGCCCAATTCGAGCGCGAGCTGCGTGCCAAAAGCGACGAAATTGCGGACCTAAATAGAACGATTGTAGCGTCGGTCACTGGTGGAGATAGTTTCTGCTATTTGGTCTTTTCTCTAGGTGATGGGACAACAAATATGCCACCCCTCGTTCTCGTTCATCAGGGTAAGTATCCACTTTACGATGTCGGAATTCGCATTGTTGACCTCGAAAAATTCGATCGCGTCAAAGGGGAGGCTTTTACATTAGATAGAATGGATAAGACTGACACTCTATTTAGCATTGGAAGTGTGAGTCCTGGCCAAACTTGCATAATAAATAGGGGATGTCAACTTCCTAATGCAGACCAGCAGCGCTATAATATATTTATCAGCGCACGCAATGGGTTTGTCAATCAGTTGACTAGACTTCAGCGCGTCAATAATCGCTGGAAATCAGCCACAAAGGTCATTAGGGAGGACTATGTGCTTGGAAAACAAGTGGTACTGCTCGAAGAGGTTGACAAGGAGTTTCCGCGTGACAAAACGGGTCAGGTTCAGTGGTAGCTTAGGAGAAAAATGAGAAAAATGGGACGGTTCTATTTTCCTGGCCCTGTCCTTGAGCGTAGCGAAGGAATGGGAAAGGAAATAATTAGAACCGTCCCCTTTTTGAGGCGGACCGCCACTACATTTTGAAGAAAGGGACGGTTAACCTATGCTTAGCTGGTTGAAATCATTGTTCCAACCACCAGAACCTGCTGGGCCAACGCAGAGCCTCAAAAAGTTTTGCCCTCCCGATAAACCCATAACACAAGACGGTGTAACGGCGGCAGACAATGGCTGGCGTATAGAATCCAGTGGGAAACGGACCGTACGCCTCTTTGAGGTGCCGGGGCCAGGCGTTGAACAATGTATGCTGACTTATCGCACCCAAATGAAGACGGCCAACGTGCGAGGCGGGGTGTACCTTGAGATGTGGTGCAGATTCCCCTGGCGCGGTGAGTTCTTCTCCAAGGGATTTCACCATAAGGTAAATGGGACGACGGAGTGGGCCTCTTACGAGACCCCTTTTTATTTAAAAAAGGGACAGCGACCCGATTTGATAAAGTTAAACATAGTGTTTGAAGGAGGCGGAACAGTCTGGATTAAAGACGTAGAGTTACTGCAAACCCCTCTTAAATAGTGCGTCTGGACGCACCCTTTGTGTCAGATTCTTCGCTCCGCTCAGAATGACAATCGAAGGAGTACAGCAAAACACCCGTTGAAAAACCCACCAAATAGGCGTATTGTATCGTCTACTGAATTGAACCATTAGTAATGTAGGGACTCCGCCTCATGCGGATTAAACCTGTCCACTTTGGACAGACCTAAAGGTCTGTCCCTACGCCTCCCTACCCTCTAATCCCTAACCCCTAATTCAATCCACCACCCCCACCTCGCACTCGCTTGGAAAGTAGCCGCAGGCTTTAGCCTGCGCAAAATACGCAACCTTAGCGGTTGCAACCACAAAGGCAGGAGTAATCCAATCTGAATGATATGTCCAAGTCTTTGTCTTTAAATAATGGTACAGGGCTCGCACTCAAGTGCCAGGGCCTGGGAGATTCTAGTGGTATCGCGGTAGACAGTGATGCCCTTGCAACCTGACTTATAGGCCAGGAGATAGGCCCCCTCCACCTCCTCCTTAGAACTGTGGGCGGAGAAGTTTATCGTCTTGCTGACTGCACTATCCGTGTACTTCTGGAAGGCCGCCTGCATCCTTACGTGCCACTCTGCGGGGACGTCCCTGGCGGTTACAAAGACCCTCTTAAACTCCCTGGGTATCTCAGGGATATTCTGTATGGATCCCTCTCTGGATACCCTCTGCATGAACTCGTCGGAGTAAAACCCCTCCTTTTTGGCCCCCTCCACGAAGGGCCCGTAAGTCTCAGAGACATGGGTATTGTCCAGTATCTGGCGGGTGTAAGAGAAGGCAAAGATAGGCTCTATGCCGCTGGAGCAGTCGGCCATGATGCTGATAGAGCCGGTAGGGGCCACGGTGGTGCGGGAGGCGTTTCTGTAGCTGGGGCCGCCCGGTTTATTATATATGCTCATGGTGAAATTGGGGAAGGTGCCCCGGGTCCGGGCCAGTTCTGCGGAGGCCTGGTTGGCCTCTCTGGAGAAGAAGGACATCAGTTCTTCTGCCAGTTTCAATGCCTCTTCAGAGTCATAGGGGATACCCAGCCTTATGAGCATGTCTGCAAAGCCCATGAGACCAAGACCTATCTTCCGATTGCCCTTAGTTACGGCCTCTATCTGGGGCAGGGGATAATGGTTAACGTCTATCACGTTATCAAGGAAGTGGACTGAGTGCCTTACCACTTCTCCGAGCCTCTGCCAGTTTATACTGGGTCTATCCCCGTCAAGGACCATCTTCTTGAGGTTAACCGAGCCCAGGACGCAGGACTCGTAGGGTAGTAATGGTTGTTCACCGCAAGGGTTAGTGCTTTCTATCCTGCCCAGGAGTGGGGTTGGGTTGGCGGCATTTATGGTATCCAGGAATAGCATCCCCGGTTCGCCTGTCTTCCATGCCTCCTCTACAATCTCCTGGAAGACCTCCCTTGCCCTGAGTCTGCGGACAGGGCGGCCTGTCCTGGGGTTTATGAGTTCGTACTCCGTATCCCCCTCCACGGCCTTCATAAAGGCGTCGGTCACCCCTACCGAGATGTTAAAGTTAGTCAGGATTCCCTGCCTGCCCTTGGAGTTGATGAATTCCAGTACGTCGGGGTGCTGGACGTGGAGTACTGCCATATTGGCCCCACGGCGGAAGCCCCCCTGGTTTATGACCTCTGTGGACTCGTTGAAAATCCTGATAAAGGAGACCGGGCCGCTGGCCGGGCCGCCAGAGGTGCTGACTACGTCATTTCTGGGCCTTAGGCGGGAGAATGAGAAGCCCGTCCCACCACCGCTCTGGTGGATAATGGCCGCCTGTTTTACGCTCTCAAATATACCTTCAATAGAGTCCTCTACCGGGAGGACGAAACAGGCGGCCAATTGCTGTAGCTCCCTCCCGGCATTCATCAGGGCAGGAGAGTTCGGGAGGAACTCCAGTCCCGACATTATCTCGTAGAAGGTCTCCGCCGCCTCCTCTGCATCCTCCCCGTACAGGGCATCTGGCTGGGCCACGTTCCTGGCCACCCTCAGAAAGAGTTCCTCCGGGGTCTCTATCGGATTACCCGTGAGGTCTTTCTTTAGATACCTCTTCTTTAAGACAAGGAGGGCCGTAGCCCCCAGCTCCAGTCTGCCTTTATGACCCATGCTTCCTATCTCCGCTACATATTGTATATCATTGGGAAGAAAAATGTCTACAGGTAGTATATCTAAAGGCTGTGGCCGATAGGCAGAGTAGTAGATAGAAATCTAAATGTCAAAGCCCAAATGCCAAATCAATGTCAAAGCTCAAATGACAAATAAAGGGCACAACTTTTGGATTTTAAACTTTGGATTTCTTTTGACATTTGGATTTTGGGCTTTGACATTACTTCAGCCCATACCTATCAAGTTTTCTGTAAAGGGTACGCTCACCTATACCCAGTATCCTGGCGGAGGTCTCTCTATTGCCCCCTACTGAGGCAAGGGTGTTCCTTATGAGTTCCTTTTCCATCTCTTCAATGGATACCCCCACAGGCACCTTGTGGAATTGGGATTGTGGAATGGGGATTGGGGAATTCCGCACTCCGCACTCCGAGTTCCGCATTTTCGCAAGAGATATATGTTCCGGGATGTCCTCTACCTTAAGGACCCCGTCCAGACTCAAGACCACCATACTCTCTATGCAGTTCCTTAGCTCCCTCACGTTCCCGGGCCAGGGATAGTTGAAGAGTCTCTTCCTGGCCTCCTGGGTAATGGTGCACGTCCCTCTCCCATGCGTGGAAGAAAATTCTTTTAGGAAACAATCTATAAGGAGTGGGATATCATCCTGTCTTTCTCTCAGTGGAGGGACTTTGACGGAAATGACGTTGAGTCTGAAGTAAAGGTCTTCCCTGAACTTTCCGGTCTTCACAAGTCCTTCCAGGTCTTTGTTGGTAGCCGCAACAATCCTGACGTCCACCGGGACTGGCTCATTGCTCCCCACCTTGATTACCTTTCCGTCCTCCAGGACCCTGAGGAGTTTGGCCTGTATGGCTAAGGGCATGTCCCCTATCTCATCCAGTAACAAGGTACCCCTGTGGGCATGTTCAAACTTTCCTTTCCTCTGGCAGATAGCCCCCGTAAAGGCCCCTTTCTCGTGCCCAAAGAGTTCGCTCTCCAGTAGGCCCTCCGGGATGGCCGCTGAATTCAACACCACAAAGGGGCGGTTCTTTCTTGGGCTGTAATAGTGGAGGGACCTTGCGATAAGCTCCTTGCCCGTACCACTTTCACCACCGATGAGTACCGTGGCGTTGGTGGGGGCTACCTGTTTTAGCAGGC
>DATETB010000215.1:0-2170 GCA_035283825.1 Candidatus Brocadiales bacterium
ATTGTACAATGGCTGAGCCGATGCGTTTGGCGTGTGCCTCATTCAATTGTCCGGGGTAGAGGCCGCGGATGTCATATCCTTTAAAGATGTCTTCCCCTTTGTCCAGAGCGGCCCTGCCACTGGGTATATGGGTCTTACTCACGGCAGGGTTATAGGGTTCCGGAAAGTTCTCCACGTCTCGGTACTGACAACTAAGGCACTTAGGGTAACGCCGCTTTTGCCTCCCCTTACAGATAGTAAGGCTTATGGTGTATCTCTCGCCCAGGCAGCGTCTTTCTTCCGTGGACACTAACTCCTCCTCCATTACACCGTGGACAATTCATCTCAGGTGGACTAAGAAGGCTAGGATAAGTCATTCCCAGGGGTTTGTCAATGGGAGGGGAGATATGGCAGAGAACTGTTCAGAGGAAACTCCCCTTGACATATCGGTTTGGGGGGAGTAGGATGGCCTGAAAGATTCCTTTTAAGATAAATCATGAAAAAAAGGGCAGTGGTGGCGCTTAAGGACGGCGCCTTTTTTGAAGGATGGTCCTTTGGAGCGGAGGGCGAGGCCAAGGGGGAAGTAGTTTTTAATACAGGAATGACCGGTTACCAGGAGGTCCTTACAGACCCCTCCTACCAGGGCCAGATGGTAACCATGACCTATCCCCTTATAGGCAACTATGGGGTAAACCTGGAAGACAATGAATCCCACCGCCTGTACCCACACGGTTTTATCGTAAAGGAATACTGCCCCTACCCCAGTAACTGGCGTTCCAAGACAAGTCTAGATACCCTCCTCAAGGCCCACAGCATCGTAGGTATCCAGGGGGTGGACACCCGAGCCCTTACCCGCCACCTCAGAGACCATGGCGCCCAGGAAGGGATAATCTCTACGGAGGACTTTGAGCGGGAGAGTCTGGCAAAAAAGATACGGGCGATCCCGGGCCTGGTAGGGCGGGACATGGTAAAAGAGATTACCTGCCACAACCCCTTCTTATGGGACTCCACCAAAAAGAACGGTAACCTGCGTGTGGTGGTCTACGACTGTGGGGTTAAATACAACATCCTGCGGAGCCTGTCGGGTCTAGGTCTGGAGGTGCTGGTAGTCCCTGCCCAGACCCCGGCGGACGAGGTACTGGCAAAAGACCCCCACGGGATACTGGTATCCAACGGCCCTGGCGACCCTGAAGGCGTCCCCTACATGATAAAGAACATCAAGAAACTCCTGGGGAAGAGGCCCATCTTTGGAATCTGCCTCGGACACCAGCTCCTGGCCCTTGCCCTGGGACTGAAGACCTATAAATTGAAGTTCGGCCACCACGGCTCAAACCATCCCGTGATGGACCTCTCCACCCGTAAGGTAGAGATTACCACCCAGAACCATTGCTTTGCCGTAGAGGGATGGGAGGGGTGGAGGGATACGCACCACGGCCCGGTAGAGGTAACCCACATAAACCTCAACGACCGCTCCGTGGAGGGGCTAAGACTCAAGGACCTCCCTGTCTTCAGTATCCAGTACCACCCCGAGGCCAGCCCCGGCCCGCATGATGCGGGGTATCTGTTTGGGAGGTTTTTGGGGATGATAAAGGGCCAATAAAGTTTAATGTCACCCTGAGCGGAGCGAAGGGTCTAGTAACGAGATTCTTCGCTTCGCTCAGAATGACAGCTTTAAACCAATGCCCAAACGCACAGACATAAAGAAAATCCTGATAATAGGCTCAGGGCCGATTATCATCGGCCAGGCACGTGGGTTAAAAAAGCAGGAGGTGCGCAGATGAGACAGTTTAAGATCGTTGTAGAAAAACACCCCGACGGTTACATTGCTTACCCCTTAGGGCTTAAAGGGGTTGTCGTTGGACAAGGGGATACATATGATGAGGCGCTTTCGGATGTGAAGTCAGCGATTCGCTTCCATGTTGAGACCTTCGGGAAGGAAGTTCTTGATGTTGAGCCACCTATTCTTGAGGCATTCGTTGCAGAAGCTGGAATTGAGGTTTGATGGCCAAGTTTCCCGTTGATGCCCCCAAGCGTAAGGTGGTCAAAGCCCTAGAGATTCTAGGATTCAACGTTGTACGAGAAAAAGAACACATTTCTATGCTGCGTGAGAACGCTGACGGGAGTAAGACGCCATTGACTATGCCTAACCATCTCAAGATTAAAGCCTCCACGCTGAGGACACTTTGCACTC
>DATETB010000216.1:0-5381 GCA_035283825.1 Candidatus Brocadiales bacterium
GCGAGTGCTGGAGGCAATGATTCTAAAGGCAGGAGGCTATCTCCACGCCCCCTTCCGTATGGCCAATTACTATAGGAATCACATAGAACAATACTTTAGCCTGTTTAATCAGTGCAGAAGGGCGTTAGAGAAAAAAGACCCAAATGCCCATTATCCATTTGTAAAGTTCTTCTTAGATGGTTTTCTAGAGGCAGTTGAAGAAACGAAGGACAGGGTCATAGGTTTTGTTAGAATAATGGCTTCCAGGGATTATTCCTTGCAATTATTGCGGACTAAAGATATAAATCCGCGACAGTACACAATACTCTTGCAACTCTTAAGTCAAGGGCCGATTAGCAAGAAAGAATTGGAATTACAACCCTGGTACACCGCACTCTATCATAGCCGCACCTCACGTACCAGACTCAGAGACCTAAATAAACTTCTGAGTAAAAATTTACTTTCCGAGAAAGACGGTAAGCTAGCGGTTTTCCACATACCCTAAACGGTGTAATCCTTGAACTGATTAGGATTATCCATGCTCAACGTCATTGACGGTTACAACTTCATCTTCAAGATCCCCAGGCTGGAGGGGGCCGTTGAGAGGTCTAGCCTGGAGAAGGCCAGGGAAGAGCTCCTCTCCCTCCTGGCCCGCTACAAACTCATCACCCACCAGGACTTCACCGTGGTCTTTGACGGCAGGGAACAGAAGGGGTATCAGCCCGGCCCCGCAGAACAACTCTTTCAGGGGATAAAAGTAATGTTCTCCAAGGCCACCACGGCCGATGAGGACATAATCTCTCTGATACAGGTCTTCCCGAATCCCGGAGAGATTACCGTAGTCACCTCGGACAACAGCATACTCAGGGCGGCCAGCCGCTCGGGCTGTCACACAAGCCCTCCTGATGAATTTTATAAAAAGGTAACCCACACCCTGAAGAAGGAGAAATTTGGCTCCACCAAGGAGCCTACTGGCAAGTACCAAGAACTCCCTGAGCACGAGGTGAAGTACTGGCTAAAGTACTTCCGGGGGAGGTTGGAAGGGGAGTAGTCCAGGTGGAACCTTTCACTGCCCCTACATGGCTGAGGTGGATACCGGCCACCACGTACGCAGGACTAATCTTCGTGGCCTCTTCCCTGCCCCAGCCCGTCCCCTATATCCCAATCCCCCAAATTGACAAGCCCATCCACCTCCTTGAATATGCCGTACTCTGCCTCCTTATATGCTGGGCCCAGTCTGCCGGCAGGCCAGGCGAACCCGTAAGGCCCATTAGAAAGGTGATACTGTTTTCTATAATTGCTAGTTCTTTGTATGGGGTCAGTGATGAGGTACACCAATACTTTGTCCCTGGTAGAAATTCGGACGTGGTGGACTGGGCCTTTGACACCGTAGGGGCCTCGCTGGCGGGGTTTTTTTGGTATAGATATAAATGAGGCTACGTTTATAGATGTAAAGGCTAAGAGACCATGTTCCTCAAACTCTTCCTCTTCTTTACAATCGTACCCCTGACGGAGTTTTATCTCTTACTCAAACTGGGGCAGGCCATAGGACTCTGGCCCACGCTCGGGGTGGTCTTTGGCACAGGCTTCCTGGGCGCCCTCCTGGCCAAGAGGCAGGGGCTTGCTCTACTCCGCCGACTCCTCAGCGAGATGGAGCAAGGAATCCTGCCCGCAGAGGCCCTCTTTGACGGGGTACTCCTGCTACTGGCAGGGGCACTGCTCATCACCCCCGGACTGCTGACCGACTGCCTGGGGATTATACTCCTCTTTCCCCCGGCCCGCAGGGCCTTAAAGGCCTGGCTGAGACGAAAGATTGAGCAAAAGATTACCAGGGGGGATATTCGTATTTATACCCGCTTCGGTGGCCGTCTAGATAAAATTGACTGAACTATAATTTATTTTAATTTAAATGAATGTGTAAGGGGGCTACCGCTCCCTTACATTTTTAAAGATACTGATAAAAGATATAATACGCTCAGTTATGAAACTCAACAACCTCAAGGCTGTGCTACTGGATATGGACGGTGTGGTGGTAGATGGTATGCCCTTCCACCTCAGGGCCTGGAAGGAGGCCTTTTCCGCCGTGGGAATAGAGGTGACGGATATTGACATCTATAGACGAGAGGGGATGGATGGGTTGGAGACCGTCCAGGAGATCTCCAGGGAGAAAAGGGTGACCCTTACCCCGGAGGTGCAGAGGAGGGTCAACGAATCTAAGGACCGCATGCTCAATGAAATCTTCCAGGTAAGGTTCATCCCTGGGAGTCTAGAGCTCATCCAGAAACTCAAGGCAAGGGGGCTCAGACTCGCCCTGGTGACTGGCACACGGGGTGAAGTGGTCAGCAGGATATTTAAGGAGGGACTTAATCCGCCTGAGGCGGACTTTGACGTGGTAATTACTGCCGAGTCCGTAGAGAGGAAGAAGCCTGCCCCAGACCCCTACCTCAAGGCAGTAGAAATGCTTGGCCTGAGGAAGGAAGAATGCCTGGTGATAGAGAACGCCCCGGCTGGGATAACCTCGGCCAAGAGGGCTGGCCTGAGGTGTCTGGCCATAACTACCTCACTGCCGGCGTCATACCTAAAAGAGGCCGATGCTGTCCTGGCTGGCCTGGAAGACGTAGCCAAACTATTTAACGACCACTAGTACTTGAAATAAGACAGGTTTCTGTAGGGTCTACAACCTTTTTCTTCGCCACCCCTTTATCGGCCCTTTTTGTTCGTAGCCGTCAACAAATCCATTAATTTCCTAGCAATGAACAGCCTGTTTCTTTTTCTTCCCGGAATTTCATGGAGAATACCAATATCAATCAGCCTGAACACGCCCGTTCTTACGGAATTAACAGGCATATCCCACTTATGGCTTAGTCCGGAGATAGAAATCACAGGATTTGAAAATACTTCATCAATTAACCTGTGCGATGATTCAGGAACTTTCTTGGTACCCTCAAGCAATCTTTGATATTCAGCATGGAGTTCTAGTATCTTTTTGGCATCTCCAACGGCATCCTCTGCCTGGGTGGCCACTCCACGCAAAAAGAACTTAATCCAACCCTGCCAATCTCCCTTCTGGCTCACGGCAAGGAGTCTTGAGTAATATTCTTCCCTATGTCTCTCAAAAAAGGCCGAGAGATAAAGGAGAGGCTGAGTTAGGTGTCTCCTTTCACAGAGAAAGAAAGTAATGAGAAGTCTCCCAATACGGCCATTACCGTCAAGAAATGGGTGGACTGCCTCAAACTGATAGTGCATAAGGGCACACTGGATTAAAGGAGGTTCTTTGGATTTAGAGTGGAGATATTTTTCCCAGGCTTGGAGTGCCTTTTTCATTTCTTCTACTGGCGGTGGCACATAAGTGGCTTCGCTTGGTGAACAGCCTGGCCTACCTATCCAGTTCTGACTGCGGCGTATTTCTCCAGGAGTCATGTTTTCGCCACAAACCCCCTCCATCAAGATTTTGTGAATCTCGCAGATTAACCTGATAGAAATAGGTAAGTCTTTCAGGCGTTTAATTCCATATTCCATTGCCTGGACATAATTCCATACTTCCCGGACATCGGGTGTTTTTGGCTTTTCTTGCCGTGCGGCCTCAAATAAAAATAAATCGCTAAGAGAGGCCTGTGTCCCTTCAATGCGAGAACTTAACACCGCCTCACGCCTGATGTAAGGGGCAATCAAAAGATAGGGGTTGGGTAGATTACTCCCTCTTCCAGACAACTCACCTAACAACCTGTGTGCCTCAGAAAGGAGGTAGACAAGGTCTTCATCGTAACTGATTCGGGGCGGCAGGAGGTTAGGCACGAATGCCCAATATCCCATAGGGGTCTTAATACACCTTCCCACCGATAAGTTTTTAAAATCCTTAGGGTTCAAATTGAGTAAAACCTCTTATATCCACATCCTGCTACAACACCTCCTATTATTGCAGGATTCTCTATTATCCTGCAAGAAGAAAATTTCTTATTGCAGGATCCTGCAATAACCCCTATTGTTAATGCAGGATTCATCACTATCCTGCAACAAGAAAACCCCTTGATGCAGTATCCTGCAATAAGGTTACCTTCGCTTTAAGCACATAAAAGTAAAAGGGTTATGCGTTAGGGCCTGCCTTAAAACCACTTTTGGCCGCCCTTAACCCACAACCCCCCGCCTAAGGCGGATTTTCAACTTAACTACTACTACCATGACTCAGAGGTATTGCTGGGCTGTCTCTACTGTCCCCACCGCATCCCCGGCCTTAAAGGTGATAATGGCCCTGCTCCCTGAGAAGTAAGCCACTCCCTTCACGGTAAATACGGCCTTGCCGTTTGCGTCTGTCTTTATCTCCTCAGGCTCTACAGAGGCACGATTGGGGGTATCGCTTGAGGCCGTAACCAGGACGTTTGGTACGGGTTTCTTGTCTCTGTCCAGAACGGTTACATAAACGGTTTGAACCTCCCCAACTCCAGCACTTAAACCTGTAGGCACTGCCTCTATAAATGCAGGGGCCTTGGCAGAGGCATCCTCCGCATACGCCTCAGAGACACCACAGCACTCAAGACCAGCCACCACTACGTTATTTCCCAGTAGCATCAATAGGCCGGGAAAGAGTAGCAGGAACGACGCCACTTTAAGGTCTAGCTTCATAACACCTTCTCCTTTCATTGCATCCGCAAAAACTGGTGCACCTAATATTAAATATAAAGGCAGATGCAGTAAAAGGCAACATTAGTCAGCAATCAGTAGTCAGCAGGTCAGCAGTCAGGAATCAGGCTGTAGGGGCGGTTCGCGAACCGCCCCTACTACTTCTTCCCGTGTATCTCGTCCATGTTATCCCTCAGTTCCTTGGCCCACTGCTGAAAGGCCTTCTTGGCGTGGCCCCACTTGGTGTAAGCCCCCATGTCAATAGGGTTTGCCATTGACCCGCTCTTCTTGTCCACGGCCGCCGCCAGCCGCTCACCGGTCATTGAGTCTAGGAACTCTGTTTCCATGCTGGCCCCGCCCATGTCTATGGGCATAAATATGGCGGCCGCCGAGACGACGTTCATCAATGCGTCGGACGGGTTGGCGTCCGTAATGGCCGCACGGATCCGCATGACGTCCGGACCGGGCTGGTCCACTACAGGGTAGGCGTCTCTCACCGCCGCAACGGCCTCTGTACGGAACATCTCCGCCAGCTTCTGGAGGTCCTGGGGTGGTATATCGTACTTCTTCGCCCCTGGTGCTAAACGCACCGCAACAGGGTCAATCATCAGCTTGGTGTACTTCTTCCAGTTGACCCCGCTCCTCTCCCAGTACAGCATTGACGGGTCGTCGGGCAACGGCTTCAAGCCCGAATAATCCCCCAGGAAACCAGAGAGTTTCGGTGGTTTGTTGGAGGCACAGCCTACACCCAGGGGTGAACAGAGCCCCAGGGCAAATATTAAGCC
>DATETB010000217.1:0-32428 GCA_035283825.1 Candidatus Brocadiales bacterium
TATCTCTACCAGCTCCATTACCGGGGCAGGGTTCATGAAGTGTATGCCAATTACCTTCTCTGGCCTCCTGGTGGCTGAGGCAAGCCGGGTGATGGGTATGGAAGAGGTGTTGGAGGCGAGGATGGTCTGCGGTGGGACGACGCTATCCAGTCTCCTGAAGATTTCCAGTTTTAGAGGCTCTGCCTCCGATACCGCCTCAATAATTATCTCAGTCCCGGCCAGCTCTTCCAACCCCTGGGACCCCTTTACCCTTTTTAGTATCTCTGCCTTCTTCTCCTGGGGGAGTCTGCCCCTCTGGACTAATTTGTCCAGGTTTTTGGCCACACCCTCCAGCGCCCTCTGGAGGAGGTCTCTATTGGCCTCTACTACCCTGACCTCCAACCCGGCGACTGCGGCAAGCTGGGCTATACCCTGCCCCATCTGACCGCCTCCCACTATACCCAATCCGCTTATGGTCATGTGACTATCCTCCCATATCATTTCCACTGCTAGAAGCAGGGGCACGTTGCAACGTGCCCCTACTACATCATCTCTACTGCCAGGGCTACGGCCTCGCCGCCACCTATGCAGAGACTGGCAATGCCCCTCATCCGCCCGGCGGTGCTACCGCCCGCCCCAGGATGCCCTGAGAGGGCGTAGAGCAGGGTGGTAAGGATCCTGGCGCCGCTGGCCCCGATGGGATGTCCCAGGGCGATGGCGCCACCCCTTACGTTAACCTTATCCAGGTCCAGACCCAACTCCCTATATATAGCGATGCAGGTGGAGGCAAAGGCCTCGTTTATCTCAAATAAATTAATATCCGTTACGTCCAGTTTCAACTTCCTTAATAGTTTATTGATGGCCTCCACGGGGGCCAGGGAAAAGAGTTCGGGCGCCATGGCCGCCTCGGAGTAGCCCAGGACCCTGGCCATAGGTCTTACTCCCAATTCCTTTGCCCTATCCTCTGTGGCAAGCACCACTGCCGCCGCCCCATCGCTCAGGGCAGAGGAGTTAGCCGCCGTGAGTACGCCCCCCTCCTTAAAGACAGGGGACAGGGCGGCCATCTTATCCCTGTCCAGCCTCTTGGGGCAATCGTCCTCTGACACCAATATCTTTTTGCCCTGATGGGTCATCTCTATGGGGATTATCTCCTCCCTGAAGTCCCCCTGTCTCTGGGACTGGACGGCCCTCTCGTAGCTCTGGAGGGCAAGGTCATCGGCCTCTTTACGGCTTATACGGTATTTCTCTGCAATGAGTTCTGCGGCATGGCCCATATGAAAATTATTGTAAACGTCCCACAACCCATCCTTTATCATGCTGTCAACAAGTGAACCGTGCCCAATGCGGTAACCCCACCGCCCCTCTTCTAGTAGATAGGGGGCACGACTCATACACTCCATCCCCCCGCAGAGGACGACTTCTGCATCGCCACAGAGTATGGCCTGGGCCCCCAGCATCACGGCCTTTAACCCTGAACCACATACCTTGTTCACTGTCAGGGCATTGGTACCAACGGGGAGTCCACATCCCAGGGCCACCTGCCTGGCCGGGGACTGTCCCAGCCCGGCAGAGAGTACGTTTCCCATTATCACCTGCTCTACATCGGCGGCCTTTATACCTGATTTCTGGATGGCCCCTCTTGCGGCTAGGGCACCTAGCTGTGTTGCGGGGATTTGACTCAAAGAGCCGCCAAAGCCCCCAATGGGCGTCCTGGCGGCGCTGAGGATGACGGGTATATTGGCCATTAGCCTGATATATTAGCCTTAATCGGCCCAGTTGCAAAGTCTTTTTAATGTAGGGGCAGGTTTCAAACCTGCCCCTACTTCGCCTCAGGCGGATGTCACCCATCTCTATGGCAAAATAGCAAATACCATCTCATATTGACTTTGGAATAGTTTCTTGTAAAATCTATCACGTTGACATTGAGACAGGTTACTTTATCATCCTCTCGGAGGGATGCTTGAAGAAATCTCTGGCCCTTAAAATCCTGTGCCTGTGGATTAGTTGCCTCCTACTAGTAGGGAGTCTATACAATGGCCCTACGCTGTCTGTAACCAAGAAAGGGGGCTACCCTTGTGAGGGGCATGGGTGCGGGTGCAGGAGTGCAGAGGATTGCCTGAGACATTGCTGTTGCCATTCCCACGCCTTGCACGAAGACGGGTCTTGTAGGCATGACATAACAGGGGCACAAAGCGCCTCACCGCTATCAAAGTACTCCTTCCTGCGGGGCCTTGCCTGTCTGGGATATCCACATAAATTCTCCCCCCTCACTAACCTTGTCTTCCTTCCCCAGGAGGGTCATGCACTCCCCATGGAGACCCCCCAGGGTTTCACAAAAGAGATTACCTTTCCTGTACTTCCCCAGGGTTGTATCTCGCCGTTAGAAAGACCCCCAGAGACCCCTTGCTGAGACGTAACGTGCGACCCGCTTCAGGTGGACGTTGCACGACAGCGTGCCAGATGAACTGGCACGCTACATCCTAAGGCAAGGGGAATAAGTCCATCCATAACATGCTACCCTGCATGCCATCTACATAAACATTATGCAGGCAGGGAAGGACTTCCCCATAGATAGTAGGGGCAATTCACGAATCGCCCCTACATAACCGGTATCCGCTTCAGACGGGCTAATCCGTCTAAGACGGGAAAGGAGCATTGGGGATGAAATATCTAGTTTGTATTGTTACCCTTTTTTTCTGTCTTCTTGCAAGAGAAGTCTTTGGTGGGTGCCATGGCAGTGTAGGGGTCGGACCAGGGAAGTCAGGGCCTGTCATCACGACCCCAGCCACAACACTGCGAAAGGGCCATTTTTTTGTGGACTTCCGTCTGGAAAACCTCAAGTTTGACCGCTACAGCGATGGCGAACTACGGGACTTTGCCTCAGAGGGGGGGCAGGAGGTACACAGCGTAGACTCCAGGTGGAGTACTATCTTGACCGGGGCCTATGGGGTAACAAATGACTTCTCAATAGGCCTTCGTCTCCCATACGTCTCTTTTGAGCAGGTAAAAGAAGGACACGTGCATGAGGATGGGGACGTAGAGTTACACAGACACGGCGACTCGGCAGACTTTGGAGACCTTACCCTCTTCGGACAATATAGACTCTTGCACCGTCATAGCAAGGAGCTGGAGGTGTCCGCCCTCTTCGGGCTGAAGACGCCCACGGGACGCACCTCTGAGAGGCCCCGCCATGGCCCGCGCTTTGAGGTGGAACACCAGCCAGGTTCTGGCTCCTGGGACCCCATGGCCGGCCTGGCCGTAACAAAACGCTGGGGTAAGTTATCCCTGGATAGCAACATCCTCTACATGTTCACCACCCACGGCAGTCAACGCACCGTTCTGGGGGACACGTTCCTCTACAATTTCGCCACCTCTTACAGGATTGGTGAGATAAGGCACGTACACCACCACATGGTGGGTGACCAGGTGCACGACAAGGAACACACCCACCTGGCATGGGACCTCGTGGCAGAATTAAACGGGGAGTGGCATGGCAAAAATGAAATCAGAAATAGGAATGACGATAACAGTGGCGGGAACCAGGTCTATTTCTCCCCTGGTGTGAGGGCCACCATTGCCGACCGCTATTCGCCCTTCTTCTCCGTGGGCATACCCATTCTCCAGGACATGAACGGAAAGGAGCAGGAATCGGACTACAGGTTTGTGGTGGGAATAGGCATAGGATTCTAGGGCCTTGCAGGGGCGACCCGCCTACGGCTGACGGTCGCCCCTGCCCCTTCACGCCCGTCTGAGACCTCTGATATTATGTTAGGCCACCTCCTGCGGGTTTGGTAAACTTAGGGGGTAGGGAGTAGGGAACAGCAATCTTTTTCCCTAATCCCTACGCCCTACTCCCTGCCTTTTGGGGTGGTAAGTCCGCTCCGCCTCAGGCGGAGAGGGAGAAAAGTTGGTGGTATTTATGGACTTTTTCAGAAGTCTCCGAGGGTAGAAGCTAACCCCTCTCAATAAAGAGGGGACAGAAGGCCTTGGATGTCAAAAGGACTTAGACCCATTAATGCCCTTGACACGGGAGCGCCCATCAAGGTACTCCATGTCATAACCAGGCTACTGCCTGGAGGTGCGGCAGACGGTACCCTAAACCTATGTCAGGGGTTAAAGGAGAGGGGCTTCCAGGTGGAGTTGGCCGCCGCCCCAGACCCAAAGATGGCTGAGACGGTCCAAAGAATGGGCATCCCTTTTCACTCTATCCCGGAGTTCAGGAGGGACATCAACCCCTTTTACGATACCTGGGCCTTCTTCAAACTGTATAAACTCATCCGTAGCGGTGGTTATCAGGTAGTCCACACCCATACCTCAAAGGCAGGCATACTGGGCAGACTTGCCGCAAGGCTTGCCCACACCCCTGTAATAGTCCATGCACCACGGGGGAGCATCTTTCACCCCGCGTTTTTTAGCCCCCTTGTCCAGTGGTTTTTCACCTTAATAGAAAGGTTAGCGGCCCCCTGGGCCGATAAAATTATAGCCATGTGCCAAAGCGAGGCCAGGGATTATCTGGGTCATAGAATTGCCCCAAAAGAAAAGTACACCGTAATTGATAGCGGCATTAACCTGAATAGATTCAGGCATACCCGGGTTGACGCGGCAGAAAAGAAACAGGGGCTTGGTCTGCCCAGGGATTCTTTTGTGATAGGCATAATAGCCCGACTAAGTCCCGAAAAGGGACACTTTACGGCGCTGGAGGCCTTCCAGAAGGTATATAAAGAGGTCACAGACGCCTTCCTACTGATAGTAGGAGAGGGAGAATTAAAAGAGGCGATTCGTCAGAGAATAACCAGGATGGGCATTGGGGATAGGGTGGTAATGACCGGTTACAGGACGGATATACCTGAGATTACCCGCACTCTTGACGTATCCCTCAACCCCTCCTTATGGGATTGTAGCCCCCGTTCCGTCCTGGAGGCCATGGTCTGCGGCATACCTGTAATTGCCACTAATGTGGGCGGTATACCGGAGATGGTATCAGACGGAGAAACGGGTCTGCTTGTCCCGGCAGGAGATGCAGAGGCTATGGCCCATTGTATCCTCCGCCTGAGGAGGGATGCAGGACTGGGGAAGAAACTAACCGGCCAGGCGGCCAAAAGGGGTCAAGGACTCTTTGACCTGCCCAGGACCGTAGAGATGGTAACGCAGTTATACCTGGAGCTACTGACCGAGAAGGGATTTTTAGGAAAGACCTAATAACCCTATGTCAGTTAAGACCCGATGTAACTTTTGTAACTCTGATGATTACATTACCCTCACCCAGGTGATTGTCTCTCCAATCCCTGAGACCTCCTGGCTGGTACGATGTAAGAGATGCGGCTTTACCTATATAAACCCCAAACCCACCCTGGAGAGGGCGAGGGGGTTTTATGACCTTGAGTATTTTAAACCGGGAGAGGAGGCGCTCTGGAGGGAGGACAGATACCCACTGTTTGAAAAGGTGCTCTCCCGTATTGAATCCACTATCCCAGAGGGTAGGCTCCTGGACATAGGTTGTGGCAAGGGCTACTTCCTTGACCTGGCCAGGAAGAGGGGGTGGCAGGGAGTGGGGACTGACGTCTCCTCCACCGCCATACAGTTTGCCAGGGACACCCTGGGCCTTGAGGTCTATATGGCTGAATTGAAAGACCTGAAACTACCCGAGAACTCCTTTGATGTGGCTACCGCATGGAACGTACTGGACCAGATTTATGACCCGTGGGGTAACCTGAGGGAAATCTTCAAGGCGCTAAGAAGCGGAGGTCTCATCGCCTTAAGGGTATCCAACCTACACTTCCACTACTACCTGCAACACCTCTCTAACCTAATCAATTCTATCCTGTCAGATAGTCTAAAGGTTACAGCCCCCACCGTCTTTCACCTATACATGTTTTCCCCGGGGACACTGGAGATGCTCCTAAGGGAGGCAGGTTTTGTGGACATACGGGTAGAGAATTCCACCCTTGACCCTAACGTCCCAGCCCTTGTAAACCTTGCCGGGAAACCTGCCGAGGTCTTATTACGGAATACCACCTATCTTTTTGCCCAGACTATCTCTTATTTGTCGTTTGGAAATCTGCTAATAAGCCCTTCCCTGGTAGCTTTTGCCAAAAAGCCCTAGTAGGGGCAGCATTGGGGGCAGAGCCCCAATGCTATAGCCCTGGTGCTCCGCCACCAGGGCTGCGTGTCTGCCCCAGACCTGGTGGTGGCGACCCATCCGCCTCAGGCGGACGCCCCTACATCTTAGAATCCAGAATTCAGTAGTCAGAATTCTGGACGTTCTATATTCTGAATTCGCTTATGAGCCTCCAGGCGCTTTTAAACCTCCAAGCCATGCACCTCAGGTAATGGACTATCCCTATCTCAGAACCATCAAGGGCCTCCATCTCCGCCAGGATATCCCTGGGGGGGAAGAAGGTCCGCCAGAGAAATCTCATCTTATTCATCACACCCTGGTTCATTGGGAAATATACCAGGTATTGTAAACCAGGTTTATGGATACCCCTATTGATAAAATAGACGAAGGCTCTTTCCTCCAGACCAAGGCTTAAGGGCCTGAGTCTGTCTAAAACATGTTGTGGTACATCTGTATGCATTAAGAGTTTGGTTAGATAAAGCCCATAGTATAAAGGTCTGGAGAGACGGAATTCCAGGGCCTCCCGCACTAATTCCTCCCAGTCCAGCTGCCCCCTGTAGTGGTTAATTACCAGGTGTATATCCCACAGGAGGAGGAGCCTATCGTAGGCGTGCCTCAGGGCATGGACGCTGAGGTGGAGGAGTTGATGATGCGGGGCAAGGATGAGGCTTCTATAGCCTTCTATCTCTACGGGTATAGCCTCCTGCCACAGCTTGTCTAATGAAATTCTGTGCAGGTTAGGGAACATCCCATTTTCAATGTGCCAGTGTACCTCCAGGGACAGGACGGACTCGTCACGGTTCAGGAGGATAATTCTATTAACATACGGACCAGCCATCCCATAGGGTTTATACCCCAGAGAATCTAGCCGCCCCGTTACCTTTTCCAGGTCTTTGCGATGGATCAGGATGTCAAAATCCATGAGGGGCTTTGCCCCTAAATCGTTATAAACCGTAGGAAGTAGGGCGGCCCCCTTCAACAGGATGACAGGTACGTCCACTGCCTTAAGACATCGCACCAACTCTCTAAAACAATACTTATGCTGGACCAGGGTTAAGAAATACTCCCGCCTCAAGTCCTCCAGATACTCCTGGGGCAGGAGACCGTTACGGCCCTTCAACTCCTTATATAATACAAGAGATAGCCCCTCCTCCCTGGCCGTCTTTATTATGCCTCCCCAATCGTAGGGTGCGTCCTGCCTGAAAGACGGCGGATTTGCAACTTGACGTGCCCTGGAGGCTGAGCATAGAAATATGAGTTGCAAGACGTCACTCTGACGTTCTGAGACAAGTCCTCTTCGGATATTGCTCATAGACACAGGCTATCTGTCTAAGGTGGGCCGGATTCCAGGGTTTTACGCCTTGGTCTAGCGATAGGCCTCCTCTGAGGTCTGTATCGTTGCTATGGCAGGGGCGCTATATACGCCTATCCGCCTAAGGCGGACTAAGGCGGATCCGGGGCTTCGGCCTTGCTCACTACGGGCCTTGAACTTTCCTTTTATTGCCTTACCCCCTTCAATGAATTTTTCTAATGGGAACAAGGCGGCGAGCGAGATGAAACACCTTGGATAGGTCCGCCCTGTCAGGAGGATTTCCAGTGTCCGGGATAGTTCGGCCACCTTTTTCTGTAATTTGAGTACGTCAAGAGTTGGCAACACAGTCGGACATCCGGATGATAGTTCAAGTGGACTCTGGGTATTTTTCTCACACTCAGAATAATCTCTTGCATCTTCCCATATCCTGTGGGGGATACCGTATAGCCTGTCACTGGGGGGTCTGTATTCATATACCAGGCATCCACCTTGTTCGCCCGCAAAGGGGCATCTAACTTCTCTTCTAAGGAGGTGTCTTAAATATACTCTAGCATCTTGAACAACTCCGCCCAATTTCTTCTATATGGCCCCTGCAAACCTCTCAAGCCTTTCTATCTTTGGTATATCTCTCATGGCCCTTAGTCTTATGTCATGCCTTGTCTGTGGCTCAAGGGCCTGCATACCCATCCGTAGGTAATAGGCCCCTATGAAGTGGACAGAGACACCCCAACAACAGCACTCTGAACAGGCCAGTCCACAGGTTATCTTCAGGGAATGGGTGTGGACGTAGTCTTGAAACAGCCTGTCGGCCTCCGCCAGGAGGGACTTATATTCGGCCAGGATGGCCTGGACGGTGGTATTCACAGGTATTGTATGTGCTATTGTCATTACAGTCAAGAAAGACAGCCTACGGTCTGTCATTCTGAGTGAGCCGAAGCCCTGAGTCCGCCTTAGGCGGACGAAGGGGAAGCGAAGAATCTCAGAGACCCTTCGCTCCGCTCAGGGTGACAGTGAGATTGTAGGGATAGACCTGCCCTGTACCAGACCTGCCCTAGAGCGGAGCGAAGGGACGGTACAGGGCCTGCGTGTCAACCCCTGTAGGGGCAGATCATGCCAGAGGCAGACCCGCCTCAGGTGGACTTTCCTACAAGCCCCTCCACCAGTTCGCAGGCCTCTTCCAGGTCTCCCATCTCCAGGGTATAGCACCGCGCCCTTCGTACAAGCCCTGTGAATATCTTTAGTCCCCTAGCTGGAAAGGACCGCTGGTTCCAACCCCGTTGCATCAGGGCCATAACGGCTTTAGCCGGCTCAAGGGGTTTCAATATGGCTTTACCTTTAGGGACGTATTTGGGGAAGATAATCCAATCTACCTTCCATCGGACGTCCCTGGGCATAACGGCCCCGTCCTGAGGCACAAAGCACTGCCATCTCCATGTAGTATCATCCATGTCACGGTAACGGTAGACTCTGAAATCTTTACTCACCCCTTGACGGAGGGGGCGGGTCCATCCGGATGCGTAGATGGGCCTCTGGAAGGGTACGACCTCCACAGTCTCATGGTGGATAGCGCTTATTTCGTCAGTAAGGTATTTATAACCGTAGTTCATAAGCCCCAGGGTAAGGGTGCTCTTTCCGCTCTCTGACTTCCCTGGCAAGAGGATGGCCCTGCCATTTTTTACTACGGCGCCGGCGTGTAATAGTATGTAATCCCTTACGTGCTCATAACAACTACTCCTAATCTCATCCATCAGGAGTGTGGACACTGCATAATCCTTATCTAGACGGTAAACAGTACGGCCTTCTTTTTCTATGTGTGTATATTTTCTCTTCTGCATCACCCTGAACCTCACTACAGGCGCCTCCCCATTAGCGGGGGATACCAGGGCCGAGGTAAGGTCACAAAATTCTCTCAGGAAGGATTTGTGGTTAGTAGTGATTTCTATGGGGAGGGAGAGTACCTTTACGTTAAGCGTTAAAAGTGTGGTGGCGGGGGCCATTACCTTAATTCCTATACCACTTCCAGGAGGCCTTTGCTCTGGAACTCCTCAATGGTCTTAGTAACGTCCCTTTCCACTTGAACGGGGTCGGTCTCCAGCACACTGACGACCTCCTCCGCTATCTCCTTGGGGGTATGATTCCCGTCGCATAACTCCCAGATAACGCCTGCCATAGGGTTCAGGTGGTGTAAATTATGGTTCTTTGGGTCATAAATAACCACCTCCTCTTCCACAGTCTCATTGATGAGGTCTATCCTTATCTTTGGCCTTTCTTTCATTCCTTTTCCTCCATGCCCCTCCACAAGCCCGGTGTAGGGGTTATACTGACAGCGCGGGTCCTTGGCCAGCAGTCTACCAGTGGTAGTCAGCGCCAGGGCACGGCAGTTAAAACATCCATAACGCAGTTCACAATCTTTACAGGTTTCTACGTTGTCCAGGGTTATCTGCCACAGCTTCTGTACGGCCTGGCCTTGTATAATTTCCTTCAGACGCATCTCAGGAAATCTGCCTACTGGCAGGCACCTGGCAAATATGCAAGGGTATACCACCCCTTCACTACTTATGACTATCTCGCTCTTCCAACAGGTAATCCAGGAGCAAGGCCTTTCGTCAAAAACCCTCCGTCTTCTTTCTGATGGGCGCGGCAGATTTGGCTCAGGCTTCCCCTTTCCCACCCCTTCACCCACGAGGCGCGACTCTACCTCCCCCCTCCCGGTAGGCCGAACGTAATCGTGCCCAATCTCCTCCAGTCCCAATCCCTCCAGAAATTCTCTAGTGCCTTTGAGGTGAGTGAGGTTCCCCTGCATGAGGACGATATTGGCCCGTACAGGTATTTGGTAGGACAGGAGGGCCTTTATCCCTTCTACTGTCTGCCTGAAACTTCCAGGGCTTCTGGTAATGCCATCATGGGCCTCGGGGTCGTAAGAGTAAAAAGACACAGCTACCTTTACCCCTAGAGTGGCCCACTGTCGTAGTAGCCTATCTTCCAGGCGAGTGGCATTGGTAACGACCTCTATTCCTGTATAATGACAGGACCTTGCGTACTCAACAAGGTCAATAAGACCGGGGTAGAGGGTGGTTTCTCCTCCAGTTAGCTGTACGTGCCTTGCGCCAAGTTCCGAGCCTTCCTCAAGGATTTCCTTCCACTGTCTATGGGAAAGCTCGTTAGTGCGGCGTACCCCAGCCTCCGCATAGCAGTGGGCACAGGAGAGGTTGCAGGCATTGGTGAGCTCCAGCCACATGAAACTGAGTCCGGCAGGGCCAGATTGACAGGACAGGGATTTAACGATTCCTTCGGAGACCCCACTGTTATTATTGGACGTCTCGTACTGGGCAAGTGCGGGGTGTCTTACAAAGTACCCCCTGAGCACCTGGAGGGCCTTTCCACCAATGTAGGAAGGCTTAAGAGACTGTACCCCACCTAATACATCCACCACCCGGGGGTCTATGGTATATATTTCCCCCCTCCCCAGGTCATATAAGGCAGAATTGACAGGCCCTCTTACCAGGACGATGTGGCTTTTTGCGTGGTCAACCTCGTTAACCATAGTAATCCATCACCCCTTCACTACGACCAGGACTTCGGCTCACGGCTGCGACTCAGGATTTAGGGGGGCAAGCCCCGTTTTTGGGCTTACACTTTCGAGGACTACAGATGGCGAGGGCCTCACCACTTGCTACAATGGTGGTGATAATGGGGATGCTGTATGCACCCAACTTTAGGAGCCCGCGGCGAGTCTTTTGTCTCTGTCCTTCATCCGCCTGAGGCGGATTGGTAGGTTCTTTGGACACTAAGAGCCCTCCTTCCGTTGGACTGAACACATACACAAATAATTAAGAGACCTCTACAAGTTGTAGGGGCGGTTCGCCCTACACCACAGGGGTATAGGGCAAAGAGGCAGATAAAGCCCTGTACCTTATTAATTATTGGTACGGGGCGAACCGCCCCTACAGCACCGTTTGTCCCGCCTGAGGCGGATTTTCAACATTCTGAGCGAAGCGAAGTCATACCTGAGGCGGATTCGCCTATGGCGAAAATCTGAGTAGTGGCGGTTCGCGAACCGCCCCTACAGCTTAATTAAATTTATTGTACTAGCAATTGGAGGGCTGTCAAGGATAATTGCTTGAGCCAAAAATAGACATAGACCAGGGGTCAGCAATCAGCAGGTCAGCAGTCAGCAAGATTGCTGATTACTGATTAATGTTTGCCCTCCTCTACGGGGCTCTTTATGAATAACTGGGGTTTTTCCAGGAGGTTCAGTATTTTACTTATTGGTTTCCCTTCTGAGTCTGCCATAAGCTGTACGACTGGTCTGAGTGGGAAATCCCTGTGTACGGCGATTACCCTGGCCGTCTCCCCGGTGTTCAGCATCACGGTACTACCCACGGGGTACACACCGAATTCCCTTATGAATGCCTTGGTAACCCTGCGGCCAAAAAAGGCCACCCCCTCCTCCAGTATCTCTCTCATGGCGGTGTGCGGGGGCAGTCCTGCGCGGACGGGGCGGTTGTGCGTCAGACTCTCGTAGGCCTCGGCCACTGCTATAATCTTTGCGTATTCGTGGATGGCCTCACCTTTTAATCTGTCCGGGTAACCACTGCCGTCCTCCCTTTCATGGTGCTGTAGGACTACCTGTTTGAAGACCTCGTTTCTAATACCAAAACCCTCCAGAAACCTTTCGGTGTATAGGGGGTGCTTCTTTACTTCCTCATATTCACTTGCCTTCAGCTTCCTCGGCTGTTCTATGATGTGGCTCAACAGGACTAGACCTATGTCTCTCAAGAAGGAAATCATCCCCAGTTCCATCAGGCCTGACTTGTTATAGTGCAGAGACACGCCTATTTTAATAGAAATGATGGTTACGTTTACCGCATTGGAGGCAAATTGACTATAGCTTCCGTCTGAAGCGGCCGCAAGCCTGACTATACTTTCATTCCCTAAGGTGAGGTCGTCTATGAGCTTCTCTATTGCCTTTCTTAACCTTTCTATTTCAAAGTTGTGCCCGTCCTTTATTTTATCAAAGACCTCCTGGGCAAGGACCACAAACTCATGGTAAAAGGCCTGGGCCTCTTTCCATTCGTCCTTTAATTCTTTAGTCACCTGCATTTGAGGGGTTGCCTTCCCTGCGGCCCCACTCTTCTGCACGGCGTCCATTTGTTTAGATTGTTCATGTATCATCTGCCCAATGGTGCTAAAACGGAGTCTCTCCTTTGGAGGTTCTTCCCGCTCCGGCGGGTTAAGCCCCTTTAACTGCACGTTTTCTTCTGGGGCGGTTGGGGCGGCAACCTCTTTTTCTCTCTCCAGGATATCTCTAGAACTTCTTAGACTCAATTTTGCCTTCTTTCCTCTCTTTTTTGTGATTTGAGACCCCCGAAAGAGTGCCTCAATAGACTTCCTGTATGAGTCATCTTGTGATATCCCCAGTAATTCATTCTTTTCATCTTCAGACATGACCCCTTTAAAAATCAGCAGTTTACGGTCAACGTCGTAACTTATCTTCTCTTTAAGGTTACCGGGAAATTTTGCCTTTGAAGGCAGGTTTTCCAGTCTTTCTGAAATCTCCATTACTTTACGTACCGTGCCGCCAGCCTCAGGTCCTCTGCAACTGCCTTTACTATGGCGTCGCTCACCAGTTCAACCTGACTGCTGAATCCCATGAGGAGGCTCAAGTCACAGACATTATTTATAATCCTGGGGATGCCATTTGAGGCCCTGTATATCAACTCAATGGTGCTAACGTTGAATATCTCCCTGTTGCTGCCCGCCGCTTTCAGCCTGTAATCTACGTATCTTCCCACCTCTTCTCTGCTAAGGCCCGAGAGGTTGTATCTTATTGCTATACGTTGTGCCAGGGGCTCGTGTTGCTTGATCCTTTGTGCCAGTTCCGGCTGGCCCAGAAGGACGATGGTCACCAGGAAGGCGTCGTTCTTCTGGAAATTCAGTAGCAGCCTGATTTCCTCAAAGATGGCCTCGTCCTTGATGACATGGGCCTCGTCAATTATGAGTACACAGTATCGGCTTTTTTCGTTACTCTCAAATACAATGTCCTCCAGTCTATGGAGCAAATCTAGCTTACTTGTTGCCTGAGGCAGGCTTTCAAGCCCTCCGAACTGATATATCAGTTCTCGTAATAGGTCATCAACGGTGAGGGCCGGGTTTACTATTACGGCTATATTGTAGTTCTTTTCCTCTCTAGAGAGTATTCTCACCAGCATCCGGCTGAGGAGGGTCTTGCCGGCGCCAATATCCCCTGTAATCATAACAGCCCCCTTCCTCTCCTTTACCCCGTATAATAGCCTGGTGAGGGCCTCCTCGTGGCCTGCCGAGTAAAAGAAGAAATCCGGGTTAGGGGTGTTTTCGAAGGGTTTCTTTTTTAGTCCCCAATAGTCCAGGTACATGGCCTGTTCCCGCCCTCTTTAAGTCCACCAATTTAACGATAACTGTAAATATAAGAAAAAGTTGGAGCAAAAGCAATAGTGCATCTATCGGCCTTGAGTTCCTGAGGGTTACTGCGCCTATAGATATTACAAGACTAATGAGATAGATAAGTAGCACTGCCTCCCGCCTGCTAAGGCCTATGGCTACCAGCCTATGCGGGAGATGGTCAACCCCGTGGTAGATAATCGCCTCTTTTATGGTATGCGTAGTCCCTTTCAAAAATCTTATGATAATAGTGTACAAAAAGTCAAGGATAATTACACCTAATATTAGTATGGGTATTATGACTGCCTTGATGGGATGTGTAGACCATTCCCCCATAATCCCAATGGCGGCAAGGATATAACCCAGGAAAAAGGAGCCTGAATCACCTAGAAAGATGTTGGCGCCATTGTAGTTGTACCTCAAGAAGGCAAGGGTTGAGCCCATAAGGGCACAGGCCAGCAGACCCCAGCCCCACTGGCAGGTCTGCACGGCCACCAGCATATAGGCGAGGCCGGCTATAAAGGCAAGGCCGGACGCAAGCCCATCCATGGTATCGGAGGCATTAAAGGCACTTACCACCCCTGTTATCCATATGAGGGTAAAAAGTAAGTTGAGGTAATAATTGTGAAATAATGTCAGGATTATCCCGTATCTGGAGAGGAGACATGTTATACCCAGGAGCAGGAGTAATTTTATCGTGGCGGGCAACCCCCATATATCGTCTACCAGACCTATGGCGATTACAAGGGCGCCGCCCAGCAGGATACCAAGCTGTTTGTCGGCAAGGAGGTCAGCGTTGTAGAGCAAAGGGGCCGTAAAGCCCAGGAATACGGCAACCCCTCCCAGGCGTGGGGTAGGTCTTGCGTGGGGTTTTGTCTTCCCAGGGTGGTCTATTGCCCCGATCTTCTCGGCTATAACCCTTACGATAGGTGTTGCCACCAGGGTGATTAATAGGGCCATCCCAAAGATTTTACCGCAGGCTACTAATGGATCTGGCATCTGGACTCTTTGTCCTTAACCTCTTGTTTTGTAGGGGCACGTTGCAACGTGCCCCCTACAACTGACAACTGACAGCCGACCCCAGGAGTATCTCAAGACTCCTCTCACCTTCATTAAATAGGAGGTCAATAGTGGACATGTTGGGCATAAAAGGCTCGTGGACCTGCCTGTATTTGGGGTGAGGAAATTCCTGGAACAGGCACTCTATTCCCTTTTCCCGCATCTGGTTGACGTCCACATAGTCTTTCCCATGCATACCGTACAAGTGTTTGTCAGCACCCAACTTTTCACACATGTCTATGACGAATTCTGCGCCCTTCCCCTCAATCCCTAAGGTAGAGGCCTTGAGGACCCTGGTCTTTATGCCCAATGCCTCTTTTATATAGAGTATCAGGGCCTCGTTCAGGTCTGACAATCTTTCCCACTCTCTATTATAGGTCTCGTGGAAGAAATCGGCGTATCTGTTAAAATAGGGGGCCTTCTGGTAGTTAAGCCACATAGATTTCCAGTGCTTTCGCCTCCAGTGGATGGTGTTATTGACGTAGACGTCTATAATCTTCTGGGTGGACTTCCCCTTGGTGAGGACTGGAACGGTGAGCCACATCCATCCTTCCTGTGTGCGGATCCTGTTGCGGTTCATCCACCCAAAGAGGCCGCCCTTCACGAATTGTACGTCGTCCATGAGAACAAAGGTATCGCATAGGGTCATCTTATGGAAGAACCCGGAATAAGGAAGATAATTGGGCTGGTGCCCTGCTATCATCATGACCCCGAAAACACCTCCCCAACGTTCCTGGCTACGTATTCCACCTGTTCCTGTCTCAGGGAGGGGTAAATGGGTATGGAGACCAGGGTACGGTGGGCCTCCTCCGCATTGGGGAACTCCCCATTGTCCAGGTGTAGGTACTGGTGAAGGGGCTTGAAGACGGGCCTCTTGGATTCTACCCCCCTGGCCTCCAGACTCTTAATTGTTTCCTCTACGGTCTGCCTTGTCTTGAGGACGTACCTGTAAAAGGCGTGGGTAGAACCCTCCCTCCTGTAGGGTATTTCCAGACCATAATCCTTTAGTATCCTGTCGTAGGTAGCCGCTATCTCACGTCTCCTTGAGATAAAGTAGTCTAACTTTTGCATCTGGCTCAGTCCCATGGCGGCTTCTATGTCCGTCATCCTGTAGTTGTATCTTACCTGATAATCCTCTCTCTCGTCATACTCTCTGAGGTCCCTTGCCTTTTCCATCAGGGTGGAGGAATTGGAGGCAAGCATGCCCCCGTGTCCTGTGGCAATCATCTTGGTGGCGTAAAAGGAGAAGATGGAGGCCGTCCCCAGGCCTCCCAACCTCCTTCCCACCCCGGAGGGGTCCGCCTTAGGCGGACCGCCAAGGCTATGGGCACAGTCCTCAATAATTGGAATTTCCAACTCTAACAGACTATTTACGTCAGCAGACTGACCAAAGGTATGGACGACAATAAGGGCCTTTGTCTTTGGATTGGCCTGCTTCTTGACTTCTTTTAGGTCTATATTCAGGTCTTGCCCATCTACGTCAACCACCCTGGGCGTGGCCCCCACGTAGAGGATGGGGTTGAGCACTGCCGTGCATACGTAACTGGGGACGATGACCTCGTCCCTTGTCCCTACGCCCATGGCCAGGAGCAGGAGGTGCAAGGCCGATGAACCGGAGTTGGTGGCGAGGGTATGCTCCACCCCCAGATAGTCCTTAAATACCCCCTCCAGCTCCTCCACCTTCGGTCCCTGGGCAATGTAGTTGGAGCTAAGCACTTCCCTTACCATGTCTAACTCCTCTTTCTCTAACGTGGGCAAGGAGTGAGGTATCTTCCTCATATTACCATGCGATAACACACGAAGGCCTCGGCGGCCTCTACAGCTATCTCGCTCCCCCGCAGTCTTGCCAGCCTTTCTATGTTTTCCAGACTATAATTATGATTGGGCTCCTTCAACTGGGAACGGTGACACCTTATTGCCCCCAGTTTTTTGTCCAGGTACCGGGATATGTCTACGTAGAGGTTAGGTTGAAAGACCTTGTCTGAACTCCAGCACAGGGTGGGGCATTCGTAAGAGACGACTACTTGCTGGAAGGCCTTGTATTGGGGCAGGGCTGGGCGGCACGCCGTAAACCCTGCATAAAACACGGCGGCATGGTCCTGGTTATATGAGGGTGCGGGGAGGGCTATCATGGTGGGGCTTATCTTGTCTATAGAAACACTGCTCTCCCTCTCTATCACGCTTACCAGGTCTCGTCTGGGGATGGCGTCAAGACGGAGGTATTTCTCGTCGTCCGTGTAGACTATGTCATAACCGTCCAGTTTCAGGAATTCTGCCGCCGCCAGAAACTCGTCCTTCCGTATCTGCGCCGGGACTACGCCGTCCACCCCATAGTGCTTCAGACTCCCAATGGACATCACCATGACATAGACCTCTCCACCCATGTCCTTTATCTTGGCTATAAGGCCCGCGCACCCCAGAGACTCGTCGTCCGAATGGGCGGCTAGTACCAGGAGTCTCTGCCTTGACAGCAATTTTTCGGCCAGGTCTTTGTGCATTTGGCTAGTAAATTGCCTTTTTATTGGAAGTTAGTGCATTATAATTATTACTACAAGGGCCATCTTTAAGCAAAATCTACCCCCACCCCGTATCTTTCGTAAGTGTCAGATGTTATTAGTTTACAGGAAAAATTTTATCTATTCAACAGGTTTGTTTTTAGAAATATGGATGATACAACTCAGGCGGATTATCTGTATCTATACACAGTACACAAAATTTATGCCAAGAAGAAATTGACAAAGCGATTTTATCGGTTAATCTAACCGCTAGGGTGGCGTCTTGATTAGGGGTCAGGGGTCAGGTGTAGCCGCAGGCTTTAGCCTGCGAAATGAACGCAACCTAAAGTCACGCCTTAGGCGGATCCGCCTCTGGCGGAGTTGCGGCTACTGATATACCCTTATGGTCAAGAAACAGACCGATGAAACCAACCCTTCGGCAGGCTCAGGGCAGACCCTGCACCGTTCTGGTGCAGGGCAGAGCTTTATAAAATTCCTGGGTACGGCTGGGGCCCGTTTTGTGGTATCCACCCAGCTAAGGGCCTCTGGAGGGATATGGTTCTCACTGGATGGGGTAAACATCCTTGGTGACCCGGGCCCAGGGTGTCTCGTCCGCTGTACGACCAGCAGACCGAAGATGAACCCTGCAGGACTTGATGCTATAATATTAACCCACAGGCACCTGGACCACTGTGGCGATGTCAACATCATGATAGAGGCAATGACTGAGGGCGGCACAAAAAAGAGGGGTGCACTCTTTGCCCCACAACAGGCCCTGGAGGATGACCCTGTGGTCTTTCAGTACGTAAGGAAATTCTTGCCCAGGCTGGAGGTGCTTAAAGAAGGAGGCACTTACCAGTTAGACGGTATATCCTTTTCCACCCCCGTCAGACACCAGCACCCTGCGGAGACCTACGGGGTAAACTTCAAGACCTCACTGGGGACTATCTCCTGGATGGTGGACACCGCCTTCTTCCCTGAGTTGTTAAAACACTACAGGGGAGACGTACTGATACTCCATTCCGTCAGATACAAGGACGAAAATGATAAAGAAAAAGGGATTTATCATCTAAACATGGAGGATATAAAAAATATAGTCAACGAACTTCGTCCCCGTGTCACCCTCCTTACCCATTTTGGCATGACAATGCTGCGGGCCAGGCCCCATGAGCTTGCAGGGAGGCTTTCAGAGGAGACGGGGTGCAGGGTGATAGCCGCCAGCGACGGGATGAGGTTTGAATTAGCAGGGGTCTGAAAATCCACTAATAAGATGACTACCCTTTATACATTCCTTGCCGCAGTTACCCTGCCAGAAGAGGGCCTTGAACTGGGGACCCCCCGCTCACTCCCACATATTTCCATCCCTCACAGTCTGAAACTCCTGTACGGCCTGGCAAAGGCACACCCGCAGTACGTGGTGGCCTTCCTGCTGATTGCGGCCATAGGTATCATTATAGGAATAGCCATTGGAGTAGCCAGGGGGCGAGTGAAGAGATTAAAGCGGCTGGCCCTCTTTAAACCTGTGTCCAGACTGGCCCCCGCTGACCTGGGCATTGAAAATTATCTGGGCCAGGGGTGTTACATAAGGAGGGAAAGCGACGATACCCTGGCAGGTTTCTTGGAAGAAGGGGTGTCGGCTATCCTTGTCGTAGGAAAGACAGGCTCAGGAAAGACCCGTACGGCCTTTGAGGCCCTGAAAGGTGGCAGGGCTGCCCCTACCGCTCATATAGAGGCACATGGCAGGGTCTTGCCTGATAAAGGAAAAGAAGACTACTACATACTAGCCCCCAGGCCCAGACTGACTTCCTTGAGAGAACTCTCGGTGCCTGGGTTGTCCAGGAAGAGGATTGTCCTGTTCCTGGACGACCTCCCCAGGTATATCAAGAAACTAGACGCAGCAGGGTTATTCAGACAAATGGAAGGGAAGGCAAAGGGGCTAGTGCTCCTTGCCACATGCCCGCCCGATAAGCTTCCACTCCTGGAAAGAGAAGCACCTGAGTTCCTGCGCCTCTTCAGGCCCAAGAACCGTATCTCCTTGAGGGACCTTGCCCCTGCCGAACAAAAGTCCCTTGCCAGTACCCTGGGCCGTGACGAGACAACCTCCCTGGCCAACGCAACACCCGCCTCTCTCGCCCTGAATCTGGCCGAAATGAAAGAGCGATACAAAGACTCCGGGGATGCCAGGCTGATTATCCACTCCCTGCTCCTCCTGCACGGGGCATTTATATCTACCTGTCGTGAGTCCCTGGTAAGGGAGGTCTGTGGACGGGTCTTTAACAAGACGTTCTCACGCTCCCAGTGGAAGGCCGCCTTGAAGGGATTAATTGCCAGGGGCCTTATGGCAAGAGGCCGTACACCCAACAAAGAGGGCACACTGGAGATTTACGAGGGGTACCTGGAAGAAGGGTTCGTAGACGACTATGCCCCCAGGGAAGAGGATATGGACGCCTTGCAGGAAGTCTTGCTCAAATCAAGGGACTGGGAGGGGTTGTTTTCCATAGGGGTGTACCGCAGCACCAAGGGGCAGTGGGAAAAGGCCCTCCAGGTACTGGAAAGGGCCGTTGAGGTGAACCCCCATTCCGGTGAGATACGCTATCTCCTCGGTGAGGCCCATCAGCGGACAGGCATGACAGAAAAGGCCCTGGAGGCCTATAAAGAGGTAGTAAGACTGGACAAACGTAATCCGAAGGCCCTCTATGCCCTTGGGACTATCTACAACGAGATGTATATGATAAAGGAGGCCGTAGAGGCCCTGAGGCGGGTCGTACTACTGGACCCCAATCACTCCGGCGCCTGTTTTCAGTTAGCCATGGCCTTTGAGAAGGCCGGTATGATAGAGGAATGCCTGGCAATGCTACGGGAGGCCACAAGTATTGACCCTAATTACACCGAGGCCCATCGTTATCTGGCGGGCCTGTATCAGAAGAGGGGACAGTACGGAGAGGCCCTACAGGAATACAGGGAGTTAGCCAGGATAAACCCTGATGACGAGGAGGCACACCTTGTACTGGCTACGGCCTACAATAAAATCGGCAGGGTAAATGAGGCCGTAACGGAGTTAAAGGAACTCATCAGGATAAACCCCGCCAACCTCAAGGCCCATTACACCCTGGCCCTAAGCTACTATAAGAAAGGCATGCTGGAGGAGGCCATCAAGGAGTTCAAAGCCGTGCTCATCCTTAGCCCTAAGGACCACAGTGCCCGCTCTAACCTGGCCCTGTCCTACTCCAAGAAGAACCTGTTAGACGAGGCCATAGAGGAATACAAGGAGATACTACGCCTGAGGCCCCAGGAGATAGGGGCCTGCTACAACCTGGCCCAGACCTATGAAAAGAAGGGGTACGGGGAGGAGGCCGTGGCAAGGTATAAAGAGGTGATTGGGCTTAACCCCGAACATGCCGAGGCCCACTATAGGCTGGCCTTAATCAATCTAAAGGGTGAGTTACTGGAAGAGGCCATGCACGGGTTCAGAGATGTGATAAGGCTGAGGCCCACCCACGCTATGGCACACGGCCAGCTCGCCATGGTTTACCAGAAGATTGGCCTCATGGCAGAGGCAAGACGGGAGTATAGACTGTATACACAACTTAAGACCCGCTAGCTGAAAGTCCTGAAAGTCCGCCTCAGGAGGACGCCTCTGGCGGGAACAAAGACAGACACTGTAGCCGCAGGCTTTAGCCTGCGTGAACAGGGGAACGAGATGAAGAGTATAGGCGAAGTTTCCCAAAGGCTTTCTGTTTATCAGGCTAGTTGTCCTCAGACTGAACCGGTCTACATTGAAATCTTGCGGAAAATGGGGGGAGAAAAAAGGCTAAGGGTTGCCCTGGAACTCTACGAAATAGCACTTAATTTGGCAAGACAAAATATATTAGAAAAGTACCCGGATATTACAGAGGAAGAACTCAAAAGGAAAATCTTTGAAAGATTTGGTTATGATACAGGAAGACTTGCTGGTAAAAGTAATAGATAGACTAAACCAGGTGAATATTCCATACATGATTACCGGCGGGATTGCTACCATCTTCTACGGAAGACCTAGACTGACCCATGATTTTGACATTGTAATAGATGTGGGCCCTGAGCAAATACAAAGGCTTATAGACACCTTTGGAGAAGAGTTTTATGTAAGCAAAGAGGCCGTCAAGGAGGCCATGGATAGACACAGTATGTTTAACTTGATACACCTGGACTCTGGAATAAAGGTGGATTTCTGGATGCTTCAGGATGACCCATTTGACAGGAGGAGATTTGGACGAAGACAAAGACACGCCTATTCAGGAAGGGAGAGTGTCTTTTCTTCACCTGAGGATGTGGTTCTTAAAAAGCTTCTATGGTTTAAAGAGACAGAGGCAGAAAGACACCTTGTAGACGCCCTTGGGGTCCTGGAAGTCCAGCAAGACCTGGACGTGGCCTATCTCAAGGAGTGGGCGGAGAGACTGACCATTAAGGACTTACTAAACGAACTGTTGAAGAAGGTAGGAAAAGAGGACTAAGAGGTTCGCCTCAGGCGGACTTGACAGCCCTGGCCCTGTACCGTTTCTGATACAGGGCTGGTGGGCCTTGATAGTCTCCCTCTGGTTTCCACAAGCTAATCAATCTCAGATGTTAAAAGGCGTGAGCTATATCCTCAAAAAACTGGACGAAGGCTGGGGGAAGCTGAGGCGGTTCTACCTGGTCCACTACAGGAAGGACTACGTCCGGAGCCAGTTAGCCCTCAGGAGGGGAGAGTGCCGGCGGTGCGGGAGCTGTTGTCGTCTCATGTTCAGATGCCCACACCTGGGGGGAGAAAATCAGTGTAACATATATACCTGCCGCTACAAACAGTGCATAGCCTTCCCTATTGATGACCGAGACCTAAAATATCTACGCCATACCTGTGGGCACCATTTTGTAAATTCAAGAGAAGTGGAAAAGGCCGAAGCAGTAAGATGAAACTCCCCATCTCCAGATACGGTCTGAGAGAGGTACTTCTCTTCACTTCCCTCTTGTCCCTACTGTTTTTACTATCCCTTTATTTCCTTCCCCCTACCTCCTTAAAGATAGCAGTCCCCCTCTTCCTCACGGCCATTGCCTTTGTCTTTTACTTCTTCCGCGACCCGGAGAGGCCAATCCTTAGAGACGAAAGGAAACTCCTTGCCCCTGCCGATGGCAGGGTGATGGAGATAGCCTTAGTAGAAGAAAAGGAGTTTCTCCATAAAGAGGCCACGAAGATTAGCATCTTCATGTCCATCTTTGACGTCCATGTGAACCGTGTACCCTGTAGTGGCAGGGTGGAGTACCTCAGGCACCAGGAGGGGCGTTTCCTGGATGCCCGCAGGAAGGAGGCCTCCCTGGAGAACGAGTGTAATTTTATAGGGTTAGTAGCGGACGGGGGCAGGCGTTTCCTTGTGAAACAGGTGGCGGGTATAATTGCCAGACGGATTGTGTGCCCGCTCTCTACCGGAGACTATCTGGAACAGGGACAGCGCTTCGGCATGATAAAATTTGGCTCCCGGGCAGAGGTCTTTATCCCCAAAGAAATACCATGCAAGGTACTGGTAAAGGAAGGGCAAAAGGTAAAGGCCGGGCTGACCGTCCTGGCTGAGCTGGGTTAAGACCTGTAGGGGCGTATTGTTCGCCACAGGCGAATCTGCCTCAGGCACGACAATACGCCCCTACCAGGAGGTTAAAATGAGGCTGGCAGACAAAATAGCCCTCGTTACGGGGGGTGGAACAGGGATAGGCAGGGCCATAGCCAGGGTCTTTTTGGAAGAAGGGGCAAGGGTAGCAATCACCGGCAGACGAAAAGAACCACTGGAGGAAACCCTATCTAAACTGGACCCGGCAGGTAAAAAGGCCATCTCCATCCAGGGAGACGTCTCCCTGGCCAAGGATGCAAAAAGGATGGTGGCGGAGACGGTCAAGACCTTTGGGGGGCTAAATATACTGGTCAATAATGCAGGCGTGGTGTATAAGGACGGTGGTACTATGGAGTGCCAGGAGGAAGGATGGGATGTAACCCTTAATATTAATGCCAAGGGCATATATCTGATGAGTAAGTTTTCGGTGCCAGAGTTAGTGAAGACGGGGGGGAACATTGTGAATATAGCCTCTACCCTGGGGCTTGTGGGCTCCAGGTGGGCCATAGCTTATGGCGCCTCGAAAGGGGCGGTGGTCAGTCTGACCAGGGGTATGGCCCTGGATTTGGCGCCAAAAAAGGTCAGGGTGAATTGTATCTGCCCGGGGGCAGTAGATACCCCCATGTATCAAAGCTGGATAAGGAAGTACGGAGACCCTAAAGAGGTAGAAAAGAAGATGCTAGAGGACTACCCCCTCTCCTGGGTGGGTAGGCCGGAGGACGTTGCCTACGCCGCCCTTTACCTGGCCTCCGACCAGGCCAATTGGGTAACAGGAGTTGCCCTCCCTGTGGACGGAGGATTCACGGCGAGATAAAGTAGGGGCGAACGGCCGTTCGCCCCTACAATACAATATACCATAGACTAAAAAATCCAAAGTCCATAGTCTAAAGTCCTTAGTCCAAATTCTAAAGAAATGTTTACAGGCATAATAGAACACGTGGGCAGGGTCAAGGAACTGAGGCGGGCAGGGGAGGGTGGTCTGCTCGTCCTGGAGTTGGGAGCTATGACTAAAGAGGTCAAGCCGGGGGAGAGCATATCTGTGGAAGGGGTATGCCTCACGGTAACGGGGCTAAAAGGGGAACAGGCCAGTTTTGACGTCTCTCAGGAGACGCTCAAGCGTTCCACCCTCGGAGAGCTAAGGGTTGGACAGGGGGTGAACCTTGAGAGGTCCCTCAAGGTGGGAGAACGCATGGGGGGACACTTTGTACAGGGACACGTGGACGGTACCGGTACCATCCAGAAAAAGGAGGAACACCCAGGACAGTGCACCATGTGGTTCACCGTATCAAAGGAACTGGCGGAGAACATGATTGAGAAGGGCTCTGTGGCAGTGGATGGGATAAGCCTTACTGTGGTAGGAGTGAAGGCAGACGGTTTCTCAGTAGCACTAATCCCCTTCACCCTCACCAATACTACGCTGGGTCTTAAAAGGGGGGGAGACAGGGTCAATATTGAGACGGACATACTGGGCAAGTGGGTAAAGAGACTCCTTATGGAGTCCAGTCTGCCTAAGGCGGATGTCGCTGGTTTAAATCCATTGACGCAGTCAATGGACTCCAAATCTACACAGGGCGGAATTACGATGGAATTCCTGAAGGAAAAGGGGTTTGAATAACAGGTACACTTGAAGTGGCAGAGACAGTTTCGATAGAAAGGCTTAAAGAATACTTTAGCAAGAGGCAGGACGTGGCCTTCGCCTTCCTATTCGGTTCGCAGGCCAGGGGCGTGGCAACTAAACTGTCGGACGTTGACATTGCCGTATATTTTTATCCGAAAAGGAGATATCCACTGGAATACGAGAAAGATGTCTTCTACCCCTCTGAGGATGAGATACATACAGACCTTGAGCGGCTACTAAAGAGGGAAGTAGAGTTACTAATTTTAAACAGGGTATCTTCAACAATCACCGCAAGTGCTATAAGGGGTATACCCCTGGTGATAAGTGATTGGGGGCTATACCTTGATTTCATGCTGGTCGTAACAAGAGTAGCAGAAGACTTCATGGACCTTGTGATAAACGATTATAAAGAGAAGACCTCCATTGAAAAGAGAAGTTAAATTTAGGCTCATAAAACATATAACTTTTCTGGAAAAGGAGCTGGAGGATTATAAAATCTTCCAAAACCTTTCATGGAAAGAGTATTCCGAGGAAAGAAGCAAACGAAGGGATGTAGAAAGATGGATTGAAAACATCATAAACTCGTCCATAGATATTGCCAGGATAATCTTAACCTCGGAGGGGAAAACACCACTTGCAGATACATATAAAGATATTGTTCGTTCCCTTCTTGTCGTGCCAGGTTTTGATGAAGCACTTATGAATAATCTTTCCGAATGGACACCGCTAAGGAATGTCATTTCCCATGAATATTTGGATATTAGATGGTCTTCAATAAAAAAGTTTATAAGTGAAACCGAACCCCTATATAAGAACTTTCTTGGGCAGGTCAAGAAGTACCTAGAGAGGCAATTACTAGCCGAGTAGTGGAGTATGAGTAAGGTCATCGGTATAACCATGGGAGACCCCTGCGGGGTGGGACCTGAGGTGGCGCTTAAGGCTATATCTCTACTGCCTCCGGGTTACGAGCCTTTGGTGATAGGTTCTAGTGAGGTACTGCAACGTACCGCCGAGGGATTGGGCCTGAAACCTGACTGGAAAGAGAGGGTGAAGGTCTTAGACCTGGCTAATTTTGACCCCGGGAAGACGAGCCTGAGAGAGCCTAACCCCGAGGCAGGGAGGGCCTCTCTTGAGTACGTCCTCAAGGGGATAGAACTTGCCCTGAAGGGGGAGATAGGCGCCCTGGTCACGGGACCCATAAGTAAGGAGGCCCTGCACCTTGCAGGCTATCCGTACCCCGGGCATACAGAGATTTTAAAGGAAAAGACGGGCGCCCCCAGAGTAACCATGATGATGGTGGTGGGAGACTTCAGGGTGTCCTTCGTAACTATCCACGTCCCCCTCAAAGAGGTACCAAGACTCCTTTCCCCTGAGAGGGTCATGGCAACCATAAAGCTGACCCACAAGGGATTAAAGGAATGGTTTCACATAGAAAGACCCAGGATAGGCGTATGTGCCCTTAACCCACATGCCGGGGAGGGGGGCTGTTTCGGCTCAGAGGAGGGGGAGGTTATACTGCCTGCCATCAGGGCAGCCCAGGAGGCAGGTATTAACTGTAGCGGGCCTATCCCTGCAGACGTGGCCTGTCATAAGGCCCATGAGGGAGAGCTGGAGGTGGTGGTGGCCCTTTACCACGACCAGGGGACTATTGCCATAAAGCTCCTGGGGTTCTTTAGTGGTGTCAACCTTACCCTGGGCCTCCCCATCGTACGGACCTCCCCCACCCACGGCACTGCCTTTGACATCGCAGGGAAGGGCCTTGCCCAACCGGGTTCCATGCTGGAGGCCATCAAGCTGGCGGCCCGCCTTAGAACAGGGGTTAGGGATTAGGGGATAGGTATAACGCAGGCTAAAGCCTGCGGCTACCCCTGGCCCCTGGCCCCTAGTCCCTGGACCCGAGGTGTAGGGACAGACCTTTAGGTCTGTCCAATATGGACAGGTTTGAAAACCTGTCCCTACATTTACCAAATATGGTTACTATCACCTTTCCAGGCACATCTTCGGCCCTGAAGGCCCTCCTGAAGGAGAGGGGGCTTAGACCCAGAAAGCACCTGGGGCAAAACTTCCTGGTTGACCAGAACCTCCTCAGGGTGATAGTTGAAAAGGCGGCCGTGGGGGACAGGGATATTATACTGGAGGTGGGCAGTGGGACAGGTCTCCTTACGAGACACCTTGCCGAGAGGGCCCACAGGGTGCTTGCCGTGGAGATAGACCCCCGACTGTACGGCCTGACCATGGAACTCCTCCAGGGTTATGCGAACGTACACTTCTTAAATAAGGACGTGCTTAAGACAAAGACCACTATTGACCCAGAAATAGAGGCAGTAATCCTCCACTGGCTCAAAGAGGAAGTAGGGGTTGAACATGTTCAACCCCTACGACTAAAGGTGGTGTCAAACCTCCCTTACTCTATAAGTACACCCTTTATAATAGCTATCCTTACAGGGGGATTGCCCGTAGAATGCATGGTGCTCACCCTGCAGAGGGATATTGTGGACAGGCTCCTGGCCCGCCCTGGTACCAAGGAATACGGGGTGCTATCCGTGATAGCACAGTTATTTTCGGACGTGGAACTCCTGAGGCAGTTGCCCCCCGATGTATTCTGGCCGGTGCCACAGGTGGAGTCCGCCATAGTAAGGATGACAGTCAGGAGGGAAAGGGCACTTGAACGGATTCCGGACCTTCCGCTATTCAACCGCTTAGTGAGGTGCGTCTTTCAGAGCCGTAGAAAGACCTTAATAAACAGTCTCCTCAAGCTGGGCCTGCCTTCCCTGAGCAAGGAGGCTGTGATGGACGTCCTTAAGGGGCTGGGACTTGAGCCCCGTATAAGAGGGGAGGCGCTGGACCCGGAGGGCTTCACTGCCCTTTTAAGGGAGATTCATCTCCTCACAGGCAGCAGTACCGCCAAACGTTAAGGAGGGAAAGATGTTAGAAGTTAAAGAGGCAGACCTACCAGCAATAGGTAAGAAATTCACAATAGAAACGGCGGCAGAGGAAACCATAGTGGTAATTATACGCCTTACCGGAGAAAGGGAGGTATACCGCTTTCTCAAAGGCAAGGAAGAACCAGAGTCTGTAACCAACCTCGCCGAGGAAGAGGCCAGGACTATCGGGAACATCCTGGCAGGGGCATACTTTGAGCCTGTACACGAGAAGGCGGTGGAATTGGTAATGAAGCAACTCTCCATGGAGTGGATAAAGGTGGAGGAGGATTCCCCCCTGGCTAACAAGACCATCGGCGAGGTGGGCATCAGGAAGAAGACGGGGGTATCGGTTATCTCCATACTCAGAGACGCCAAATACATACCCAATCCCCTCCCGAGTGAGGCGATGCACGTGGGTGACACCCTTGTTGTATTGGGCAGTAGTGAGCAGATGAAAAAATTCCTGAGTTTTATTGGTAAGTCCAGAGAATAATAAGCCCATTTTTCCCCAGTAGCAGGGCGACGGGAAACCGAATCCAATGGAAGTCTCCACAACACTATTTGAGATGGGCCTTACATGCCTGGTGCTCTTCCTGAGCGGGCTACTGGCCAAGAAGGTAAAGCTCTCCCTCATCCCCCTCTATATCCTTGCCGGGCTGGCCATATCCAGGTTTGTCAAGCCCACCATCATAATGGAATTCATGTCCACAGTGGGACTAATCCTCCTCCTCTTCCTTATCGGCCTTGAGTTTACGCTGGAGAGCTTCCTCAAGAACCGGAAGAAAATCCTGGCAGGGGGGCTATACGACCTTGCCCTGAACTTTCCGGTGGGTCTGGTGATTGGCCTCCTACTGGGTTTTGACTGGCTCTGTTCCCTCTTCCTGGCAGGGATAATCTACGTGAGCAGTTCGGCCATTATCTGTAAGGGTGTGGTGGAACTAAAACGCTCTGCCAACCCTGAGACGGAGTGCCTCCTGGGGATACTCGTGTTTGAAGACCTCTTTATTGTCCTCTACCTGGCCATCCTATCAAGTATGATTGCAAACGGCGGGACGGAGCTATTCCCTGTAGGATTAGCCGTGTTCAAGGCAGTAGGGTTCTGTGCCGCCCTGATAATTATCGCAAAGGTCTTCAAAAAATATATAGAGATGGCACTGGACATAGAATCCACCGAACTCTTTGCCCTGTTGATATTTGCCATCGTAATACTAACTGCCACAAGCGCCGAGGCCATGGGCCTCTCTATAGCCATCGGGGCCTTCCTGGCGGGGCTAGTTATCTCTGAGACCAGCCAGAAAGCCAGGGCCCTGGAGGTAGTTGCCCCCTTACAGTATCTAACCGTGGCCATCTTTTTTGTGTCCTTCGGATTAACCTCACAACTCACAAACCTTAAAGAGGTATACCCCGTGGCCATTCTCCTGGTGGTGGCCTCCGTACCCTTGAAGCTCCTAACTGGTTTCTTTGCGGGAAAGGGCTATGGTCTAAGCCGCCGGGCCCAGTGGAGGCTAGGGCTGAGCCTCCTGCCGCGAGGCGAATTCTCCGTCGTCCTGGCCACCGTAGCCATGGGCGTTACGGCGGTACACCCCCCTGTAAACGCCGTCACCACCCTTTATGTCCTTATAATTGCCGTCCTGGGCTCCGTCGCTATGAAGTATGCTGATACCTTTGCTAAGTGGGTGGAAGGGAAAAAGACAATGGTGTAGAATATGGACCAAAAGATGAGAACCGAGGTCAAGAACTGGTTAGATTCTGCTCAATATGATTTAGATACTGCCGAACACATGTTCACTACTGGCAGGTATATCTACACGGTCTTCATGTGCCATCTCGCCCTGGAGAAGGCGCTTAAGGCAAAGGTTGAAGAAATAACTGGTAAAACACCACCCAAAACCCACGACTTAGGGTATCTTGTGGGAATTGCCGGGTTATTGCCCGATAAAGACATAGAAGAGTTCCTGGTAGAAACTAGTAATCTCAGTATTGTTACAAGATATCCAGGAGACTTCCAAAGGATGCTCAGGGATTTTTCATTAGAAAAGACTGAATCTATTTTGATAAAGACAAGAGAGGCTTTTCAATGGATAAAGAAATCCATAGTATTATAACTGAATATAGGAGAAAACTTGAGACCTCGGGGATAAAGGTTAAAAAGATTATCCTTTATGGCTCCTATGCCTCTGGGGGGGCCAGGGAAGATAGTGATATAGACTTGGTGGTGGTCTCCAATGACTTTAAAGAGGTGGACTTGTGGGAGAGGTTATGTCTCCTGGGACGTGCCCGAATAGGGATAACGAGACCTATGGAAATACTGGGCTTCACTGAGGAAGAGTTTGAGGCAGAACGTAGTGGTACTTTTGTCGGGGATGAGGTAAAGCCTGGAGGGGTAGAGGTACTCTGAGCGAAAACAAGTTAACTAACAAGTAGGTTTAATTAGAGACGAAAATTTGTTATATACTTTTAAGTAAGATGGCTCACACCAGGAATGGGCGGAGAAGAAGTAGTAGTCATCGTTAATTAGGGTTTATAACTGGGAGGAAAATTTTATGAACATCTCAAAATCAAAATTAGAAACTCTCTTGAAAGAACTTCCCGAAAAAGTTGATATTGAGGAAGTTATGTACCGTCTTTATCTCCTTCAGAAAATAGAGGCTGGTGAGGCAGATATTAGGGAGGGACGAGTACTTTCACATAAAGTAGCAATGAAAAGGTTATCAAAGAAATGGCGGAACTAATATGGAGTGAAGAAGCCATCTCAGACCTGGAGAGTATTTATGACTACATTGCGTGTGGTTCCCCTCTATATGCTAAATATCAAGTAGAAAGTATCTATAACTCTACTGAACGATTATGTCAGTTCCCTGAATCAGGCCGACGTCTTCCCGAATTTCCACGTCTTCCTTATAGAGAAGTGATTGTTGGTAACTAGCGTGTAATTTACCACTACGACTCAAACAGTAATGAAGTAAAGGTAGTGTCTGTCGTACATGGAAGTCGTATATTGAAAAAGAACCGATGGAAGTTATAGTTTTGCTATGGAAATCTTTCCCTTACTCCTATCCACCATCCTCCTCCGCCCCTATGTATTTATTTTCCTGGGCCTGCACCTGTTGGCGGGGGGGTTACAACTCGGACTCAAGAGGATAACCGTCTTCACCCTCCTGGCCTATCTTATTGCGTTTATCTCCGAGTATAGTTCCACCCGTAACGGGATACCCTACGGCCCTTACATCTATACAGGGGAGACCCACGGGAAGGAGCTATACATCTCCAACGTCCCCTTCATGGACTCACTTTCGTACTCCTTCCTGGCCTATTTCAGCTATTCCCTGGCACTGTTACTAATGTCTACCATAACACGGAAGGGATGGAGATGTGAACTGATAGCCCCCCCCTGGCACTCCAGGGGCGTCCTCCTCCTCTCCGCTGCGTTAACCATGCTCCAGGACGTGGTGGTAGACCCTGTGGCCCTCAGGGGTTCTCAGTGGTTCCTCGGACAGATATTCTACTACCCGGATGGGGGGGTATACTTTGGGGTGCCGCTGTCCAATTTCTTTGGATGGTTCGTGGTGGGGCTGGCAATCATATACTGCTTTCAAAGACTGGACAAGAAGATGGGATGGGCGATGCCCTGGGCCGAAAATGCCCTCATGGGACCGGCCTGCTACTTCGTCAATATGCTCTTTATTTTATCCGTAACCTTCTATATTGGGGAATATCTACTGGGACTGGTGAGCCTTGTTATTTTTGCCTCTATTTTCTATCTCACACTACAAAAGGTCCGCAGCCCGAATGGGCGGACACACAGGTCCGCCCCTACCCCCTAATCCCTACCCCCTGACCCCTAGCTTTATCCACCTATCCGGCACATGACGGCCTCGCCTGTGCCAGAATGCTCGGCAGGCTTCAGGACGGCGGCCTCCAGGAAGGCCCTCTTTATGGTCTCCGGTGTGGGATTACCCCTGAGGATGGCCCTTATGTCCACCTCGCCCCCGGCCAGGAGGCATGCCCTGAGTCTGCCATCTGAGGTGAGCCTGAGGCGGTTACAGTCCCCACAGAAGGGCTGACTTACGGGAGAGATAAAGCCCAGGGTGCCTACGGCGCCCTTCAGTCTGTAAAGCCTGGCAGGTCCACGTACCTTGTTGGACGGACCTAAAGGTCTGTCCCTACCTACAGGTATTAGTTCCCCAAGGCGGCTTATCCTTTCCATGACCTCTTTGCTGGGCACGAACTTGCGCTCTTCAATCATCCTGCATCCGAAGGCCATATACTCTATGAACCTCACCTCCAGGGGCTTCTCCAGGCTCATACGGGCAAACTCTTCTACCTCGTCCTCATTGGTGCCCCGCATAACCACCATGTTTACCTTTGTCTCCTGGAACCCCACGTGCAGTGCCTCCTCTATGCCCTGGAGGACGTCTGAGATGGAGCCTCCCCCTGTAATCTGGCTGAAGCGGTCTGCCTTAAGGCTGTCCAGGCTGACGTTCAACCGCATGAGACCCGCCTCCTTTAGAACGGCGGCATATTGTCTCAAAAGGACGCCGTTGGTAGTCATGGCCAGGTCTTCTATCCCAGGGATTTTACTCAGGGAGGCAACGAGACGTTCTACGTTTCTCCTCGTGATTGGTTCGCCACCTGTCAGCCTGACGCTCCGTATGCCCAGTTCGGCGCCGTACTTTACTACGGTGGCTATCTCCTCAAAGCTAAGGATATCCTTACGCTCCAGGCGAGGGACACCCTGGGAGGGCCTACAGTAGATGCAGGAGAGGTTGCAGAGGTCGGTTACCGAGACCCTCAGGCGTGTTACATTTCTTTGAAAGCGGTCCTGCATTTTTAGACAAAGAATTCAAAATTAAGAATTAAGAATACAGGATTCTGAATGCTGAAT
>DATETB010000218.1:0-2482 GCA_035283825.1 Candidatus Brocadiales bacterium
ACTGGCCTCAGACATCGGTATGAAGAGGGTCTTCGCCGTAGGCAATAAACTCATGGGACCCGAACAAATAGAATTCCTTGAGAAAGGACTAAAAGACATACCCTTATTGGGTTGCCTCTCTTATAACCCTAAAATACAGGAGGCCTCACTGAAAGGAAGGGCCTCTTTTGAGGGTAATGAGACCCTTGTAAAGGAGACCAGAGATATACTGAAGAAGCTGGAGGAGGCCCTGGTTAGGGGTTAGGGGGCCATGCACCACGTGGGGTGCATGGCAGTGAACCCTACGTGGTTCACTGTGGGGAGTAGGGAAGGTTGAGGGTTAAGCTGACTGCTGATTGCTGATTGCTGACTGCTGATAAATGATTAAAGAGTCCATAGCAAGACTGGTAGAGAGACAAGACCTCACGGAAGGGGAGAGCTCCGCCTGCATGGAAGAAATCATGGAGGGTCTCGCCTCACCATCACAGATAGCCTCCTTCCTCACCGCCCTGAGGATGAAAGGGGAGACGGTGGAGGAGTTCACGGGGATGGCCAGGGTGATGCGGGCAAGGGTTACCCCACTACCCCTGGAAGACATGATGGTAGTAGATACCTGCGGGACTGGAGGGGATGCCAGGAATACCTTCAACATCTCCACCGCCGCCGCCTTTGTGGTGGCTGGGGCAGGGCTTAAGGTGGCAAAACACGGTAACAAGGCCGCTACCGGTCTCTCCGGCAGCGCCGACGTATTGAGGCTTTTGGGGGTTAACATTGAGGCAAGCCCTGCTATCGTCATCCGCTGTATCAAGGAGGCCGGGATAGGGTTCCTCTTTGCCCCCCTCTTTCATAAGTCCATGCGTTTCGCATCAGAACCCCGGAAGGAGTTGGGCATCCGCACGGCCTTTAACGTCCTGGGCCCCCTGACCAACCCCGTCCCCAGGAGCCGTCAGCTCATCGGCGTATTCTCCCAGGCCCTTACCGAGACCCTGGCGCAGGTGTTAAAGAACCTGGGCACGGAGAGGGCACTGGTGGCAAGCGGACTTGACGGCCTGGACGAACTTACCACCACTGATAAGACTAAAATCACGGAGCTAAATGGGGGTAGTATCAAGACCTTCTATCTCCAGCCCGAAGACCTGGGGATAAAGAGGGCTAGCCTTAAAGACCTGGAGGTCAGCGGGGCTCAGGAAAGCGCTGAGGTGATAAAGGGTGTACTGGGGAGGTTATCCCCGCACCACAAGGGTGCAGGGCAGGCTGACCGCCCCAAGAGGGACATTGTACTCCTCAATGCGGCGGCGGCCATCATGGTAGGTGAACTGGCTGGGGACCTACAGGAAGGGCTTTCTCTGGCCGCCCAATCCCTGGACTCAGGCAGGGCCAGTCAGTGTCTGTCAAGGCTTGTAGAGGTCAGTTGGAAGGTGTAGGGGCAGGTTTGAAACCTGCCCCTATTAGGTAGCCGCAGGTCGTGCCTAAGGCAGATTCGCCTATGGCGAACTTTAGCCTGCGTAAGTAGAACACGCACCTAAAGGTTGCGGCTACTAATGGAAAAGATGAACAATATGTCCACCTTACGCCGAAAGGGCCTCGTACTCATCAATGCCAGGGTATTGACCCTGGAGGAGGCTAACCCGCAGGCCGAGGCAGTTGTAACAGACGGGGCAAAGCTACTCTACGTCGGGGGACAAAGGGACGTAGACCGTGGGCTCTTTAACGACAGGGAAGTGATAGACCTGGGGGGGCGCACGGTGGTGCCGGGCTTTATAGACAGTCACCTCCATCTCATGGAGCTGGCCCGCAGTCACTTAGGGATAGACCTTGCGGGGTGCAAATCCATAAAAGAACTCCTGAGTCTCCTGAAGGAAGAGGGCGGCAGGTTACCCAGGGACCAGTGGCTAGTAGGCTATCACTGGGATGAAAGCCAATGGGAGGAGGGGCGGCACGCAACCCTTGAGGAGCTAGACCGTGCCTGCCCGGATAACCCGGTCTTCCTGAAGCGTATATGCCTCCACCAGGCCCTAGTGAATAGTCTGGCCCTGGAGCGGGCTGGCCTACCCTGTACCAATAAGGTACAGGGCCTATCCAGAGGATTCACTGGCCTATTTTACAACCCAAAGACCTCTAGACCCACCGGCCTCGTGCAGGAGAGGGCAAAGAGCAGGGTAGAATCCTGTCTGGAGTTTTCCGAACAAGAGATGCTCTCTGCCCTGGAGGAGGTGCAGAAGAGGCTGATTGCCCTGGGGATAACCTCGGTACACCATATCAGCTCTAACTTCTCGCTCATAAAGAAATTTGCCGAGACTGGGAAGTTACTCCTCAGGCCCTATTTCTGTCCTACCTGGGATGAAAAGACGGGGGTAGCATGGTATCCAAAGGAAGAAATATCCCCCTCTGTGAAATCAGGGGCAGTGAAATTCTTTACCGATGGTTCCCTGGGGGCGCATAGTGCCGCCCTCCTGGAACCCTACACGGATGAACCAGACAACCTGGGCCAACTCTATTGGGA
>DATETB010000219.1:0-6400 GCA_035283825.1 Candidatus Brocadiales bacterium
GGGTAAGCAAAAGATGAAGACCGTAGGGGACGTGGACTTTGAAGGGGCAAAGGAGGTGGCCTCATTCATAACGCCTGTACCTGGAGGCGTGGGTCCGGTAACTACAGTAATGCTCCTGAAGAATGCCGTGGAGTCCGCCAAGGTGCAGTTGTAGGGGCGACCCACCCGCCTGAGGCGGGTCCGAAGTTCAGCATAAAAGAATTTGACAAGACAAAGGCACTAGAATATAAGTTAATCCATGAACTTCCCTAGCTACCGCCCCAGAAGGTTACGAAAGTCAGAGAAGCTCAGGAGTCTGGTCAGGGAGACCTCCCTGGAGGTGAACGACCTTATCATGCCCCTGTTCGTCAGGCCAGGTAAGGGTATCAAGAATGAGATAGCCTCCATGAAGGGGAATTACCAGATGTCGGTGGACGTGCTGGTAAAGGAGGTAAAGGAACTGGAGGGGCTAGGGGTCCCTGGCGTGATACTCTTTGGCATACCCGATGAGAAGGACCAGAAGGCCAGCGGGGCCTACGATGAGAAAGGTATAGTACAACAGGCCGTCATGGCAATAAAAGAAGAGGCTAAGGACGTCCTGGTCATCACCGACGTCTGCCTGTGTGAGTACACGGACCACGGTCACTGCGGCCACGTAATGCAGGACAGGACGGGGCGGTGGGATGTGGACAATGATGCTACCCTGGAATTACTTGCCAAGACGGCGCTATCCCATGCCGTGGCCGGGGCTGATATTGTAGCCCCCAGTGACATGATGGACGGCAGGGTAGGGGTGATAAGGGGCGTACTGGACGAGGCAGGCTTCCAGGATATACCCATAATGTCTTACGCCGTAAAATATGCCTCGGCCTTCTATAGCCCATTCAGGGAGGCCGCCGAATCCCCCCCCAAATTTGGGGACCGCCGCACCTATCAGATGGACCCCCCTAACGCCCGTGAGGCCCTGAGAGAGGCGGCTATGGACATCCAGGAAGGGGCGGATATTATCATGGTAAAACCTGCCCTGCCTTATCTGGATATAATAAAGACGATAAAAGAGACCTTTGACTGTCCGGTGGCGGCCTATAATGTCAGTGGCGAATACTCTATGGTGAAGGCCGCCGCCGAGCTGGGTTGGATGGATGAGAAACAGGTAGCCCTGGAGATTTTGACCTCTATAAAGAGGGCAGGGGCAGACATCATCCTCACCTACTGGGCCAAGCAGGCCGCCAGGTGGCTACAAGAGAGTTCAAAGGTTTAAATGCTCAAGGGTTTAAGAAGTTGAAAGATGCAGACACAAGAATTAATGGCATTGTGCGAAGAGGCGGAACGCCTCGGGGCCACGGAGGCAAAGGTTATAAGTGTCTCCAGCGTGGTAGTAGAGCCCTGGGTACAGCTCAAGTGCCGCTTCGGATGCCCCCAGTACGGTAAGAGCAAGACCTGTCCACCCTTTGCCCCCGCCTACGAAGAGACCAGGAAGATACTCAGGTGTTATACCAGCGCCATATTGATAGAAGGCCAGCCGCCCGGACGGGACTTCAAGGAGATGTTGCTCAAGCTGGAGGGGGAGGCTACGAGGGCAGGCTACCATAAGGCCTTTGTTATGGGTGCAGGGCCTTGCCCCTTGTGTGCCCCTGCAGGCGGCGGCCCCGGTATTTGCCCAGAGGAAGGCCCCTGTCTCATACCAGAGAAGGCCAGGCCCGCCATGGAGGCCTGCGGCATAGACGTTTTCCAAACTATACGGAACAACGGCTTTACGGTAAGTTTTCTGGAGGAGAAGGGGGAGTACGTGAAATATTTTGGCCTCTTGCTCTTAGATTAGGAATAAAAGGCCAGATAAAACCTCTTGACATCCTACTAATGCGAATGTAAAATCTTGAGAGTAAAGATGTTATGTGACCCACGCGATGGAGAGGTCCAGCTTATGGTCTTGAGGAGTAACCTTATGCAACCATACGGGATATGGCGACTCTTAATGGGGCTGGTAATAATGTTTATAACATTGCCAGAGGTGGCAATCCCCCACTGCGAAGACCACCATTGCCCCATGGATACCTCCCAGCCGGTACACCACTGTCCTATATGCTGTACCTTTTCCCACCACTTTACGGTAGAGTCAAATAACGGGTGGCCTTTATCACCTGCCAGCCCTTCAGGACTGGCCTCACTAAAGAGCCATTCTTTCCTGCCTGCATTTCTGTCAGATAGTATCTTCCAACCGCCCGAGTCCGCATAAGGCGGACATAGGGCCCGGTCCAGGGCGTCTGGAAGGTATCAAACTGGTGGAGACCCCCACCTCATGTGGATGCCTCCATGCCCCCAGTGACCTCACACCCGGACTACTTTTCCTTCAGCTTCGCCCAGGACAAGTTTGCTCCGCCTTAGGCGGATGGCCCCGCCATCCGCATGGCCTTTCTTTAGACCTGTCCGCCCTATTAACCGGTGAATCCACCCTTTTGGGCAGTGGATACACCTATCCTGTAGGGGCAGGGTGACCCTGCCCCTACTACCAGGACAAGTCTGGCAGAATTTCAAGGAGACAAAAGATGTCTAAGAAGTCTGAATACAGGGTTCTGAATTCCGTGTCCTGTATCCTGTGTTTTCTCCTGGCTTTGGGTATCGGTAATCCGCCTCAGGCGGACTGTGCCGAGAGGATAGGCCTCAAAGAGACCGTCCAGAGGGCCCTGGAAAACAATCTGGAACTCCAGGCCTTCCGTAAACGGCTTGAGGAGGCCAAAGGAGACCTTACAAAGGCCGCTCTGCTGCTACCCTCCAACCCAACCGTAGGGACAAGGATGGGGGAGAGGCACGATACCAGGACAGACAGTAGAAATACGGACTATACAATCACCCTCTCCCAGGAGTTCCGTATAGCCGGTCAGAGGGGCAAAGGGATTTCTGTGGCAGAGAAGAACCTGGAGAAGGTAACGGCAGAGGTGGAGACCCTGGAGTGGGACATCACCGCCAGGGTGAAGAAAAACTTTTACGAGATACTTGCCTTGAAGAGGGTATTAGAGGCAAGACAGACTATCCAGGAACTCTACGAGAGACTAAGAGACGCCATGCAGTTAAAATTTAAAGAAGGGGCGGCAACCATCCTGGAAGTGAACACGGCCAACATACAGTACAACCGGGCCAGGAGGGACTACCAGGTCGCTTCGGGTGGATACGCCAGCAGTCTACTGGGCCTAAAACTCCTCCTCGCCCTGCCAGAAGACTACCCCCTGGAACCCACAGGAGAATTGGAATACATGGCAATGCGACCAGACCTGCCCGGCTTAATAAAAGGGGCATTGCAGACCAGACCCGACCTGAAGGCCGTAGAGCGGGAGGTGGAGAGGGCAGACCTGGAGATAGGACTCCTGAAGTCCCAGAGGGTGCCCAATCCCCAGGTGGAGGGTTTCGTTGGGAGAGAAGAAGGGTCGCAAAGGATAGTGGGCGGGAGTATTACCATACCTCTACCGCTCGTGGACAGGAAACAGGGAGAACTCCAGAAGGCCAGTGCCATCAAGGAGGCCGCCAGGCTTAATTTGGAAAATAAGCACCTCCAGATACGCAAGGAGGTACAGAGTGCTTACGAGGTCTTTCTTGCCTCTCAGAAGGGACTGGAGGCCTACGAGGGTATCGTCCCCGAGATGGGAGAAAGCCTCAAACTCAACGAGCTTACCTATACGGAGGGAAAGGTTGGGTTCGTAGAATTTGTACTCCTCCAAAATAATCTCATAGAGGCAAAAATCTCTTACCTGGAGGCCCTATTGGATTACTACCGGGCCATAGTAGACCTGGAGAAGGCCGCTATCAGGAAGCTCATAGAATAGGGGATAGTTATGAAGGTATTGAAAACAATTTCAGTTATAGTCTTAATCCTCTGTCTTGCTTGTGTAGAGGGAGGGGCAGAGGCAGTCCCTCCCAAGGAAAGAACCATACGAAAGGTGGAACGGAAGAAACCTTCCACCGACCAGGATAAGGGAGTGGTGAAGATGACTAAAGCGAGCTACGAACTCCTGGGATTGCAGACTATTAAAGTAGAAAAGAGAAGCCTGGGAAAACAGCTCAAGGTTACGGCAGAGATACAGTTTAACGCCAACAAGGTCTTTCATATTGGTCCCAGGGTTCCGGGCAGGGTGGCGGACATATTTGCTGATTTGGGAGATGAGGTGCAAAAGGGACAGAAGTTGGCCCTACTGGACAGCATAGACCTTGGCCAGGCCATCTCTGAGTACCACACTGGTAAGACTAGACTGGAGGTCTCTAAGGTTAACTTTGAGAGGGAAAAAAGGCTGTGGGAGAAGAAAGTGACCTCGGAAAAGGATATGCTGGAGGCAAAGTCCAGGTGTGCACAGGCCCAGGCGGAATTTGAGGCCGCTGAGGGCAAGCTGCACCTCTTAGGACTCAGCGAAGAAGAGATAACAGAATTAAAACCCCAGACCCATACCACTGCCACCTTCCCCATCCTTTCCCCCTTTAACGGTACTATAGTGGAGAAACACATTGCCCTGGGAGAGATGACCGAACCCGCCACCAGGCTCTTTACCATTGCAGACCTTAGCGTACTATGGATTATCCTTGATATCTATGAAAAGGACCTCTCCAGGATAAGACCCGGCCAGGAGGTAGGCGTGGCCGTCAGGGCCTTTCCAGAAGTGGAATTCAGGGGGAAGATTACCTATATCAGTGATGTAGTGGAGGAAAAGACCAGGACCGTAAAGGTAAGGGTGGAGATAGACAACACAGAGAAGAAGTTAAAACCAGGGATGTTTGCCACGGCAAAGATTTCTACAACACCCCAGGAGGCCGTAGAGGGACTGGTAGTACCCCATACGGCAATTGAGTCCCACGAGGGGAAACGGGTGGTATTTGTAGCCCTGGGAGATTATGCCTTCAAACTAAGGGAAGTAAAGGTGGGGGAGGAATTGGATGGTTATGTAGAGGTCTTTAAAGGTCTTGGGGAAGGGGAGGAAATAGTATCTAAGGGGGCCTTCTACCTCAAATCCGAACTTCTTAAAGGTGCTATTGGACATGACCATGCCCATTAGGAGAGCTCTAGCATGGCTGTAGGGAGGGTTATAAGTTTTTCCGTACGCTACCGCTTCCTCATTGTGGCCCTGGCAGGGTTGCTGGTCGGCATTGGTGTATATTCCGTAATACACCTGCCCATAGATGTCGTACCAGACGTAACGACCGTACAGGTACAGATAAATACCGAGGCCCCTGGCCTGGGCCCTGTAGAGGTAGAAAGGCTCGTAACCTACCCCATTGAGACGGCCATGGCTGGGATAAAGGACGTGGAAGAGGTCCGTAGTCTGTCTATATCTGCCCTGTCCCAGGTAACAGTCGTCTTCAAAGACCGAGTGGATATCTACTGGGCCCGCCAGCAGGTAATGGAACGCCTCCAGATAGCCAGGGAGCGGATACCCTCTGGTTTCGGCACACCCACCATGGCGCCTATTAGTACCGGCCTGGGAGAGATATATCAGTACGTAGTTAAGGGGGAGGGACGGGACCTTTATGAACTAAGGACCATCCAGGACTGGTTGATACGCTTTCAACTCCTTAACGTCCCTGGGGTAGTAGAGATAAACAGCCACGGTGGATTGGTAAAGCAATACCAGGTTCTAGTGGACCCCAATAAGCTGGTGGGTTATCGTATCCCCCTCAGGCAGGTCTTTGAGTCCTTGGTGGCAAACAACCTCAACGCCGGTGGTGCCTATATAGAGCATGTATCCGAGAAGTACCTCGTAAGGGGGGTAGGTCTTGTCCAGACTATGGAGGACATAGAGAATATTATAGTAGACGTAGACCCGGAGGGCACGCCCATATACGTCAAGAACCTGGCAGAGGTTGTCATCGGACCAGAGGTCAGATACGGGGCCGTTACCCAGGATGGGAAGGGCGAGGTAGTAACGGGCATGGTCTTGATGCTTAAGGGGGAAAATAGCCGAACGGTGGTCAATCGGGTAAAGAAGAAGGTGGAGGAGATTACCCCTACCCTTCCTGCCGGAGTCAGTATAGAACCCTTCTACGACCGTACCGAACTGGTTAATCATGTCATCCGTACGGTCATAGAGAACCTGAGTATAGGCATCTTACTGGTTATAGGTGTGGTAATGCTAATCCTGGGCAACTGGGTGGGGGCCCTCATCGTAAGTATTATAATACCTCTTACTGCCCTGTTCAGCTTCGCTTGCATGTATGAGACAGGCATCTCGGCCAGCCTGATGAGCCTTGGTGCACTGGACTTTGGCATTGTTGTTGATGGCTCTGTGGTGATGGTAGAGAACATCATCAGGAGGCTCCACCATAGGGAACCCCATAAGGGAGTCTTTGAGACCACTGTAGAGGCAGGCAGGGAGGTAGGCCGTCCTGTAATCTTTGCCATTATCATAATTATTATAGTCTATTTGCCTATCCTTTCTCTTCA
>DATETB010000220.1:0-2879 GCA_035283825.1 Candidatus Brocadiales bacterium
CCCCTGGGGGTAGGGGCGGCCATCTATCTGGAAGAGTATGCCCCAAAGAACTGGTTAAGCCAGATAATAGAGGTCAACATTGCCAATCTTGCCGGTGTGCCCAGTATCATCTATGGCCTTTTAGGGCTGGAGGTCTTTGTACGCAATATGCACATGGGACGCAGTCTATTGGCTGGCGGTGCCACTATGGCCCTCCTGGTCTTGCCAATGATTATCATATCCTCCAGAGAGGCCATAAGGGCCGTCCCCCCTTCCATCCGTGAGGCATCCTACGCCCTGGGGGCCACACGCTGGAAGACCATAAGGCATCAGGTCTTGCCCCTGGCCCTCCCAGGTATACTCACAGGGACCATCCTGGCCCTCTCCAGGGCCATCGGGGAGGCCGCACCCCTTATTACCATCGGCGCCCTTACTTATGTGGCCTTCCTGCCGGATAGTCCCCTCTCCCCCTTCACCGCCTTACCCATACAGATTTTTAACTGGACCTCCCGCCCTCAGAAGGGATTTCTAACGGATGCCGCCGCCGGCATCATTGTCCTGTTAATAGTACTCTTGTTCATGAATGCTATAGCAATATGGTTAAGAAACAGATACCAGAGGAAACTCTATTAATGTATCCTTCAACAGGCCCTAAAGTACTTCCCCGGTTTACAGAGGGGGCTCGTTCAAATACAATGCTGGAGAGGGCGAATAAGGCACTAACAGAGAAAAAGGAGGTAGTACCCATAACAGAAGTGAATCTAAAGGAAATAGAGACTGTGGACCTGAGCGTCTATTATGGCACCAACAAGGCACTAAAGGGGGTGAGTCTGCCCTTTTATCAGAAGTACGTAACGGCTATTATAGGACCCTCAGGATGTGGTAAATCCACCCTTATCAAGGCCATCAACCGGGTCTGCGAAATCACTGCCAAGATAAAAGTGGAAGGGCACATCCTGTTTAAGGGTAAGGACGTCTATGATAAAGACGTAGACGTGGTAGAACTAAGACGGAGGGTGGGGATGGTATTTCAGAAGCCCAACCCCTTCCCCAAGTCTATTTATGACAACGTGGCCTTCGGACCAAGGCTTCACAATAGGTTGAACAAGAGTTCACTTAATGATATAGTGGAAAAGAGTATTAGAAAGGCCGCCCTGTGGGGAGAGGTGAAGGACAGACTCCACATAAACGCCCTGCAACTCTCTGGAGGTCAACAGCAGAGGCTGTGCATCGCCAGGGCCCTGGCCGTTGACCCGGAGGTCATCCTTATGGACGAGCCCTGCTCGGCCCTTGACCCTATTGCCACGGCCAAGATTGAGGAATTAATAACGGAACTCAAAGAAGACTACACGGTGGTTATCGTAACGCACAACATGCAGCAGGCCGCAAGGGTCTCGGACTACACGGCCTTTCTGCTGCTGGGACAACTCATGGAATTTGGCGAGACCAGTGACCTTTTCACTAACCCCAGGGATAAGGCCACGGAGGATTATATTACGGGGAGGTTCGGCTAAACAACAGACCGTAGGGGCACGTTGCAACGTGCCCCTACAGTAGTCTAGAGTCTATAGTCTATAGTCCAAAATCTAGTCATGGAACGGATTTTTGATAAAGAACTAAACGCCCTCAAGGAGAGACTGCTCTACATGGGTTCCATGGCCCAGGGCATGATACGTGTGGCCATAAAGGGCCTGGTGGAGAGAGACGAGACCATCCTGGAAGAGGTATTCAAGAACGAAGAGGAGGTCAACCACCTACAGATAGAGATTGACGACATGGCCATGAAGCTCCTGGCCCTGCGCCAGCCTATGGCTATCGACCTCAGGTTTATCGCCGCATCCATCAAGATAAACAGCGAGCTGGAGCGCATCGCTGACCAGGCAGTAAACGTCTGCCAGAATACCCAGGTCTTACTAAAGTACCCCCTGCTTAAGCCCCTTATTGACATCCCAAGGATGGCGGAGATAGCCCAAAAGATGCTCAACGATAGTCTTGAGGCCTTCGTAAACCGAGACCCGGACGAGGCACAGGCAACCCTTGCTGAGGACGACAAACTGGACAGCCTGAAAGACCAGCTATTCAGGGAACTACTCACCTACATGATTTCTGACCCTTCCACCATCCAGAGGGCCCTCTGCCTTATCCTTATCTCCAGGAATCTGGAGAGGATAGGCGACCACGCCACTAACGTCTGCGAGGACGTAATCTACATGGTCCAGGGACGGGACATCCGCCACCCTCAAAAGCCCCCCACCCCGATGAAACTCCATTAAATTGCAAATTGGAGATTGGAAATTGAAAATTTTAAAATTTAAAATTTGCATTTTACATTTTACAATTATCTCATGCCGGGTTTTGCCGTCATAGGTGGTAGTCAGGCCTACGACCTTCTCTCCAGGGGGGCCATCCAGGGGAGGCGTCTGGGCCCCCGAAAGACCCCTTTCGGTCCCTCCCAGCCCATATACGTAATCCAGGTAGATAGTCAAACAACGGCACAGCCGATAGAGTTCCTCTTCCTCTCCCGCCACGGGGAGAGGGGTTACGAGACCTCGGCCCCTTTTGTTAACTACAGGGCCAATATATATGCCTTAAAGGACATGGGGGTAAACAGAATAATAGCCTGGTCAGGGCCAGGGGCCATAAACCCCCGCTACAAGGTGGGGCAATTCGTGGTGGCGGACGACCTGATTGACGAGACCCAAAACAGGCAGTCCACCTTCTTTGAAAAGGGCGGGCTGGGCTTTATCCGTCAGAGTCCAGTCTTCTGCCCGGCACTAAGGGGCCTCCTGGTTGAGGTATTAAAGGGACAGGGACTAGACCCCTCCGACAAGGGTGTATACGTATGCACCCAGGGACCCAGGCTTGAGACCCCGGCCGAGATAAAAAAATTCGCCTCCTAC
>DATETB010000221.1:0-2068 GCA_035283825.1 Candidatus Brocadiales bacterium
GCTCGGCGTAATCTTCAGCCTCTCGTCCATCCTCAGCCCCACCACCCATACAGGACGCTTACTATCGCAGACCAATGGCCAGTCATCCCGCCTGGGCCTGGGGATCTTTTCGTCTATGAAAAAATCCTTCAGTTTCTTCTCCCCTCCTGCCCCAAGGGGCCAGAAGTGGTCTCCTGGCCTCCTGGTACGGACCAGCAGGGGCAACTCCAATCTGTCAAGGTCAAAGACCTCTTCTTCCTTAGTCTTGGTGCGCCTAAAATCTTTAAGAAACCCTTCTGCCAGGGCTACTAATTCAGCCTTTAACTCCGCCCCGTTTGAGAGTCTTGTCGTCCCAGGGACGTTAAGGATTGTCTCAGATGGCCTGTGTTGAGTAGGGGCGTATTGCAATACGCCCCTACGCCTAGGCCAACCGGTAAATATTATTCGTCCTTCTCTCCCCCCTGCCTCCCATCCGCATGGCAAGGATATAGGCCCTGCCCAGCCTTCCACGAGGGAGCATAGGCCTTCGTAATGCTTACTATCCACTTTCTTCAGGGGTAGGCCAATCTGCCCCAGTACCTCCCTGAAGACCAGGTGCTGGAGGAAGGAGGCCTGGCCTTTAAGGAGGGTCGTCTCCAGGATATAACTCATTTCTTCCCGTGTGAGGCCCGCTTCTACTATCTTCCCGGCCTCTTCTTCCAGGACGGCGTATTCCTTTCCCGCCGTCTCAGCCAACTTTACTAGAGACTCCTTTACCCTGGGGTTGTACTTTCCCAGGAGCGGCAGGAGTTCCAGACGGATGCGGTTCCTCATGTAGCCTGCCTGTAGGTTAGAGGAATCTATGCGATAGCCCACGTCCTTTTCTCTCAAGTAATCCAATACCTCTTGCCTCCAGGTAGAGAGGAGGGGCCTAATCAGCCTTATTCCGGAGCCGCGGGAAATCTCTCTCACGGGCCGCATGCCGGCAAGTCCAGCTAGTCCTGTACCCCGGATTATCCTGTGCAGGACGGTCTCGGCGTTATCGTCGGCGGTGTGGCCCACTGCCACTACCTTCATCCCTAGCTCCCTGGCCAGTCCTTCAAAAAAGGAATACCTCGCCTGCCTGGCGGCCTCTTCTATGGCGCACTTCTCCCCGGCGGCCTCTTGTCTTACGTCCACCCTCTTACTGGTAAAACTCAATCCCAGACCCGATGCCAGTCCCTGGACAAACCGTTCGTCCCCCTCCGATTCCTCGCCCCTGAGCATATGGTTCAGGTGGGCCACGTGCAGGGGCGAGGTATCTAAATCATGGAGCAACCTTAATAATGCCACGGAGTCGGGTCCACCGGAAACGGCTATCACCACCCCTTCCCCAGGCGTTAACATGCCCTCCACGGAGATGAACTCCCTTACCCGTCGCTCTAATTCAAAGGCCTTCATGACAAAACCTCATAATGGAGAATATCCCCACGGACAAGTCAAGTCAAGCACTGGAATGTGTTGTATTAGCTAAGTAGGGACAGACCTAAAGGTCTGTCCCTACATTCTGAGTTAGGGACACAGGTTAAGAGCATTTTCCTTGATATTACTCTCTTTGCCCTATAGAATTCTCTTGCTATGAGGGCGCTTATCACCGGGGGGGCTGGGTTTATAGGCTCTCACCTTGCAGAAGAACTCATAAAAAAGGGCCACGAGGTGGCAGTACTGGATGACCTGTCTACAGGGAGTGAGGCAAACCTGCAATCCCTAAGGGGTAACCCTGGATTCTCTTTTACCAGAGGTTCTATATTAGAGGAAGGGATTTTGTCCCCACTGGTGAGTGGGTGTGACGTCGTCTTCCACCTGGCAGCAAGGGTAGGGGTAGAATCTATCATAAGACATCCCCTGGGCGGTCTGGAGGTAAATATCCAGGGGGCGGAAATGGTGCTACGCCTGGCCCATAAATCTGGGAATAAACCAGTAATATTTGCCTCCAGTTCTGACGTCTATGGCAAGAACTCCGAAGTACCTTTAAAAGAGGGAGATTGTATTAAGCTGGAGACGGTATATTCTAACCGATGGAGTTATTCCTGCTCCAAGGCGGCCGGAGAATTCCTGGCCATGGCCTACT
>DATETB010000222.1:0-7588 GCA_035283825.1 Candidatus Brocadiales bacterium
GGGTTGGCCTTGCAGAAGTAGATGGAGAAGGCGCCTGAGCCTGCGCCTATGTCCAGTAGTGTCTTAACTCCCTTAAGGGGGACAACCCTGGCCAGCAGTTCCGCATGGCCCATAGCAGTGTTGTGCATGGCATGGATAAATGAGCGGATTACCGCCTTATCCTCCAGGTACATCTCGTGCTGTTTTATTGGCCTACCCTTACGCAGGGATTCCTCTAACTGTCCCCAACCCTCCCAGAGGTTGCTGAGAAAATTTAATGCATCCCCCACATAGTAGGGGTAGGTTTTACACCCGCCCTTGCCTTTAAGGAGGACTTCCCTGGCGAGAGGGGTGTTGTAGTACCGCATACTCCGTTTTCCCAAAACTTTCATCCCCACCAGTGCATTCAGTAGCAGTCCCATAGCCCTAGGGTTACAAGAAGTCTTCCTGGCCAGTTCCCCGGTAGTGAGGGCAGATTCCCCAAGGCGGTTAAAGAGGTCTAGTTTTACTGCGGTCAAGAGGGCCTTGGCGAAGAAGTAAGAATATCCAAGCTCTATTATACGGCTTCTGAAGTCTTGCAAGGTCTTGTCCATTTCAGGGATACAGGATACAGAATTCAGGATATAGAATCAATAACACAAAGTTCTGGATTCTGCATCCTTTCCTCTCTTGACACCCTCACCGGGAGTTGATAGGATGTCTAGACATGAAGGCCTTTGTTGTTATTCCTGCCAGATATGGGTCTTCCAGACTCCCAGGAAAGCTTATCCTCCCAGAAGCCAAGACCTTAACTGGAAAGTTCTTGATTGAGCACGTCTACTTCAGGGTCAGAGAGGAGAAGGGTGTCCAGGGGGTACTAGTAGCTACCGATGACCGGCGTATCTTTGACGTGGTCAAGGGCTTTGGAGGGGAGGTAGTGATGACCTCCACCGAACATAAGTCTGGTACTGACCGTGTGGCAGAGGTTGCCAAAAAGATAGATGCCGATATAATCGTGAACGTACAGGGAGACGAACCTGAGATCCATCCTGAGATGGTAGATACCGTAGTGGAGGCCCTGCAAAAGGACAAAGGTGGCAGGGCCACCCCCGACCAGGGGGCAGTAATGGCCACCCTGGCTAACGTTATAGATTCCAGGGAAGAATACCAGGACCCCCATGCGGTGAAGGTGGTGATGGATAACAAGGGCTATGCCCTCTACTTTTCCAGGTCACCCATACCCTACGCGGCCTCCTGGGGACAAGAAGGGGGTTCAAGGGTTCAAGGGTTTAAAGGTTCAAGAGAGGGGGCGTATTACAAACACCTCGGCATATATTCTTACAGGAGGGATTTCCTGCTGAGATATTCCCAATTACCCAGGTCTCCCCTTGAAGAGGCGGAAAAGCTGGAGCAGTTGAGGGTACTCTTCAACGGATACAAGATAAAGGTAGTGGTTACGCCCCACAAATGCTGTGGTGTGGATACCCCGGAAGATTTCAGGCGATTCTTAGACAAATATCGGCTATTGGCTGTCGGCAGTCAGAAACCTGAAAGCCGAAAGAGGATGACCGAAGGCCAGGTTGGTAGATAAATACATGGCAAAACATATCTTTGTTACAGGCGGGGTGGTAAGCAGTCTGGGGAAGGGGCTGAACTCCGCCTCCATCGGGCTCTTGCTGGAGAGCAGGGGTCTAAGGGTAAACCTCCAGAAGTTTGACCCTTACGTGAACGTGGACCCCGGGACCATGAGCCCCTTTGAACACGGTGAGGTATACGTAACAGAGGATGGTGCGGAGACAGACCTGGACCTCGGCCACTACGAGCGTTTTACCAATGCGGTGATAAACAGGGACTGTAACTTCACCACAGGCTCTATCTATTATTCCGTAATAAACAAGGAGAGGCGCGGGGAGTACCTGGGCAAGACCGTACAGATAGTACCCCACATTACTAACGAGATTAAGGAGTGCATCAGGAAGGTAGCCACGCCAGAAGTGGACGTGGTCATCTCGGAGATAGGGGGCATAGTGGGCGATATTGAGAGTCAGCCCTTCCTGGAGGCCATAAGACAGTTTGGTCTTGAGGTAGGCAGACAGAACGTCCTCTACGTCCATCTTACCCTTGTGCCTTACCTGAGGGCCGCCGATGAGATAAAGACCAAGCCCACCCAGCATGCCGTAAGCCTGCTGAGACAGGCAGGTATCCAGCCAGACGTCCTCATCTGTCGCTGTGAAAAACCCTTGAGCCAGGAGCTCAAAGCCAAGATAGCCCTCTTCACGAGTGTGGAGAAGGAGGCGGTGATTGACGAAAAAGACGTTAAGCCCTACCTTTACGAAATACCCCTGCTCCTCAAGGAACAGGGCATGGATAACATCATTATAAAGAAACTGGGGCTCAAGACAGATGGCGGCGACCTCCAGGGGTGGGAAAGGATGCTTGAGAGGCTTAAGAACCCCAAGTACTCCACAGAGATAGCAGTGGTGGGTAAGTATATAGGGCACCAGTCTGCTTATGAATCCATTTATGAAGCCATTGTCCATGGGGGCATAGCTAACGACGCCAGGGTCAAGGTGAGGCTGGTAGAGGCAGGGGACGTAGAGGATAAAGGACCAGAGGCCTGTCTGGACGGGGTAGGGGGTATATTGGTACCCGGGGGCTTCGGGGAGAGGGGCATAGAGGGCAAGATAGCCTCAGCCAGATATGCCAGGGAGAAGGAGGTCCCGTACTTCGGGATATGCCTCGGGCTCCAGTGTGCCACTATTGAATTCGCCAGGAACGCATGTGGGTTGAAGAAGGCTAACAGTACGGAATTTGATAAAGACACCCCGCACCCCGTCATATCTCTACTTGAAGAACAGAAGGGTATAAAGGATATGGGGGGGACTATGCGGTTAGGGGCTCAGGACTGCCTCCTCCTGCCCGGAACCAGGGCCCATGCCGCCTACGGACAGGATAAGGTCTCAGAGAGACACAGGCACCGCTACGAATTTAACAACGATTACCGGGAAGTCTTTGACTCACACGGGATGGTCTTCAGCGGCCTATCCCCGGACGGTAAGTTGGTAGAAACAATGGAACTCAGGGACCATCCCTGGTTTGTATGCGTACAATTCCACCCGGAATTTAAGTCCAAGCCTACCCGTCCCCACCCCCTTTTCAGGGAATTCATAAAGGCCACCCTAGCAGTGGATAAGGGTCAAGGGGTGGAGGCCAGGGGGCAGAGGTCCAGGGTCGGAGGTTAGGGGTCAGTGGTCAGAGGTAGCCGCAGGCCGTGCCTGAGGCAGGTCTGCCTTTGGCATGACTTTAGCCTGCGTTATACTTTTTCCCTAATCCCTGGTTTTGGAGGTGGTAATCCTCCATTTGCCAGCCTGAGCGAATAGAAGGGGAAGGAATGGCCGAAGAGAAAGATAAGATAGTAGACGAAGAGTGGAAGAGACACGTAGAGGAGGAAAAGGAGCGGGAGGCAGAGGAGGAGGCCCCTTCCGTAGGGGGTGGTCCTGACGCCGTTCCCGAGGCCAGCTTTATACTCTTCATATCCAGCCTTGCTACCCAGGCCCTGATGGCCTTGGGGGAGATAGAAAATCCTATGACCGGAAAGAGGGAGAAAAACCTGGCCCAGGCCAAGTTCACCATAGATACCCTCGTGGTTATAGAAGAAAAGACCAGGGGTAACCTTACCCCGGAAGAGCAGAGGTATCTGGAGGGGGTACTTTACGACCTGAAGATGAGCTTTGTGAACAGCACCCAAACTGGGGGGTAGGGGGTAGGGAGTTGGGAGGGAAAGAATTGGAAATTGTAAGTTGTAAATTTTAAATTTCCAATTTTCAATTTCCAATAAATTATAGAGAGTAGGGAGTAGGGGGTAGGAGGGGAAGGACGTCCATTTGCTCTACGCCATCTTAGGAGATATCCACAGCAACTTTAATGCCCTGGAAGTCGTACTTGAGGAGATAAAGAAGGCCGGGGCAGATGGTATCCTGAGCGTAGGGGATATAGTGGGTTATGGTGCCGAACCCGGCCTGTGCATACAAACCATTAGAGGGGTGAGTGGCGCTGTCGTGGCTGGCAATCACGACTACGGCGCCGTCAACAAGACGGATATTGAGTATTTTAATCCAGAGGCAAGAGAAGCCGTGCTCTGGACGTCCAGGCAGCTCTCTCAGGAAGAGAACCTGTACCTATCCGGCCTCCCACTGGTTATAGAGAAGGACAATATGACACTCGTCCACGGCTCCCTCCATCTCCCTGAACTCTTTGCCTATATCCACACCCTTTACGATGCGGAGCTGTGCTTCAGGGGACTCAAGAATGAGGTCTGTTTTGTGGGCCACTCCCATGTACCAGTAGCCATCGTCAGGGATGGTACTATTAAGGCAATCGGAGACCCGGAGGTAAGCCTCTCCGCCTTAGGCGGATTTCCCAGGGCCATCGTCAACGTGGGCAGTGTGGGTCAGCCCAGAGACAGGAACCCAAAGGCCAGTTATGTCTTGTACGATACGGAGAAGAAGTTAGTAAGGTTCAAGCGGGTGGAATACGATATTGCCGCGGCCTCTGCAAAGATAATCAAGGCAGGACTACCCACCTTCAATGCAGAGAGGATTAGGTGGGGAATTTAAGTCTTTTATGGGAGCTTTGCAAAAGTCGCCACAGCACCCTTTGTCATTCTGAGCGAAGCGAAGTCACGCCTGAGGCGGATTCGCCTATGGCGAAAATCTCATGTTTTAGGAGATTCTTTCCGCCTCAGGTGGATTAGCCGAGCCACTCATAACAAAACTCCCCACTACCCCTTCTAGCAGACCTTTTTCTACAGCCTGTTGAATCCGGTGGCGACTAGTGGAACCTAGCCATTTACTCTTTTGAAAGATATGTTATATAAAGAGGTGTTGGGTCAGGAATCAGTAGTCAGCAGTCAGGCATCAGCTATCAGCTATCAGCAAGCTGTCTGCTGACTACTGATTGCCGATTGCCGATTGCTGATACCTGAGAAACGGCAACCGAAGGTTCTTCGCCTCAGGCGGAGATTCCAAGAGGCCCGAAGGAAGACATAATATGCCTGTGTCCCTTCCTTCGGGCCTTTTTATTTTGACGGGAGACATCCACATGTTAGAAGACATCGTAAAACAAATAAGGGTAGTACTGCAGAACCAGCTCCCCGGCAAACTGGACCAAATAGAACTAGAAAGGGCGGATGGGGTAACTCTGGATGACGTTCAATATTTCTACCTCCAGGGAGGGCATAAAGATGGTCGTCATAATTATCCGAATATCACCATCCTGGGAGAGGCCGCCACTTGTACCAATGCCTCCCTTCCTCCCTCCCCCAGGAGGGAGCTGAGGCACAAGATTTCCATCTGGGTGGCCGACAGGGTTGTATCCCCTGACAGTGAACTAGCCCAGACCAGGCTGTTGCGCTATGTAGAGGCAGTGGAGAGGGTATTGGCCCTTGACCCCACCCTGGGAGGAAAGGCGATAGACTCTACAGTGGCCAATCATGATTATTACTTTAAGAGAGAAGATTTCATAAAAAGGGCCCTCCTTACCTTAAACGTACTGGAGCGGTCTTCCACGGCCAGCTACTAAGGACTTTTGTACCAAAGCCCAGGTAGCCCTACTAGGAATCAGCGGTAATGGAGGTCTTAACATACCCATGCATCACGTAGGAGAATTAGTGCCAGTTCATGCCCCCGCCACTGGGAAAGTCTTCTGGTTCTGGGAGTCGTTTACGTATGATGAGGGGGGGAGGATAGAGATAGGGCCCGATGAGGTCTTAGGTTTTGTCAGGACTGAAGATGGGGAGGAGTGGCTTATCCGTTCTCCCCTTGTAGGTGCTAAAGGCCTTCTTTTCTTGCTTTTTAAAGAGTCAGGGAAGGATGTTGACATAACAGAACGCATAGCCTGGATAAAGATAACCGCCATTATGAGTGCATGAGGAGGTTAATGCACCCTTTTTTACTCAGGGGCAGAGGATTCTTGCCGGGATATTTGTATCCCGTACCGTTGCAGAGGTATCTATTGGAATTACGTTAATATCTCTGGTAATTCTGGTGGCACTGGTGGTACTGCCTGTGGCAGTGCTATCTTTGCCAGAGATGCTGGTATCCCTTACAAAGTCGCAAGAGGGGACTATTGAACCATCAGGCCTGAGCTTTAAGACCCAAATGTCCCCCTCTCCGGCACCGAAGGACCAGGTCTCGCCAGCCACTATGTACCCCCCATCATCGGTCCCGCGGATGGAGCGGGCATGGTCCTCTTTAACCCCACCGTAGGTCTTCTGCCACTCCACGGCTCCGTCAGCCCTGAGCTTCAATACCAATAAGTCAAAGTCCCCTGCACCGAAGGAGCTTGTACTACCAGCCACTATGTACCCCCCATCGCTGGTCTCCTGGAGAGAACGGGCCAAATCCCAACGCTCCCCCCCATAGGTCTTCTGCCATTCTATTATCCCATCAGGTCTCAACTTCAAAACCCAAAAGTCCCAAATCTCTCCTCCCCGTCCTTCTGTACCGAAGGACTGCGTCTTACCAACCACTATATATCCCCCATCTCCGGTCTGATGGATAGATTCGGCTTCATCCCCGTTGGCTCCCCCATAGCCCTTCTGCCACTCAATAGTACCATCCGACCTGAGCTTCAAGACCCAGACGTCAGAGTCCTCTGCCCCGAAGGAGCTTGTACTACCAGCCACAACATACCCCCCATCCCTGGTCTCCTGGATGGACTTGGCCTCGTCCCACTTCTCCCCCCCATAGGTCTTCTCCCACTCCACAGTACCATCAGCCCTGAGCTTTGAGACCCAGAGGTCGCTGGACCCAGGAGCAAAGGGTATCGTCTTGCCAGCCATTATGTACCCCCCATCCCTGGTCTCCTGGATGGACTCCACCACCTTAACATTCTCTCCCCAATAAGCCTTCTGCCACTCCACGCTACCATCCGCCCCGAGCTTCAAGACCCATAGGCTTCCAGCAACGAAGGACAGTGTCAAACCGGCCACTATATACCCCCCATCACCAGTCTGCTGGACACAATGGGCCTCATCCTCATTAGCTCCCCCATAGGTCTTCTGCCACTCTACGGCACCATCGGGCTTGAGTTTTAGTATCCAAACGTCCCTGTCCTTACCCTTAATCTTATCTACAGCGACGAAGGAGTCTGTCCAACCGGCCACTATGTACCCACCATCTATGGTCTGCTGGACGGAATAGGCCCAATCACTGCCTGCTCCCCCATAGGTGGCGGTCCATCCGCCTCCCTGAACCATGCCAGGTTCAGGGCCTGAGGCGGATAAAGAGGGACAGGCAACAAAAAAGATAAACGCAGAAGATAGGAGACAGAATGCAGACATATGATATATACTTGGAGCAGGTTCGCCTGTGGTGGGTCTATTTAGCATCTGCGGCACAGCGGAAACCCACGGCCTTGTTCCTCTCGTCCAGCTTCCCCATGGACCTTTTTGAGCAACGGAGGAGATAAGCGGAATTTGCGAATAGGGAGCCTCCCCTTATGGCCCGTGTACCGGTGGGGGCCTCCGGACCTTTAGGATTGCTGTTGGGGGCCGTCTTGTAGTAATAGCGGTCAAACCAGTCACTGCACCACTCCATTACCCCTCCCGCCATGTCATTGCACCCGTAGA
>DATETB010000223.1:0-4324 GCA_035283825.1 Candidatus Brocadiales bacterium
AGGATAATGGTACAGGACTTTATATTAAAGGAAGACAAGGCCAATCCACCCTTTGCCTCGGCCTTTGCCCTGAACATGCTGCTCTACACGGAGAAGGGCAGGAGCTATTCTTTTAAGGAGATAAAGGGCTGGCTGGAGGAGGCAGGCTTTAAGTCTATAAGCTGGCCCAGGCTCCCACTGCCCAGGGATATTTCTATTGTGATGGCCCGGAAACCCGTCGGCGACCGTGTGTCATTGCGAGGAGCGAAGCGACGAAGCAATCCCTTAAAGAGATTGCTTCGCTCCGCTCGCAATGACAGCCAAGACGCTTCTAGGCGTGGCATCGCATGAACATCCTACTCCTTAACATGCCTGATTACCTGCCCTTCATCTCCCCGCAGAGTGCATTAAAGGCGCCCCATCTCGGACTCTGCTCCGTAGCCGCCAGCCTCCCCCCAGGACACAACGTCTATGTGGGTGACCTTGTTAACAGGCGGAGCAGTGTGCGGGAATCTATCATCCAGGCCGTTAACACCTACAAGCCCCACCTGGTGGGCATCTCTTCTATGACCTTCCAGTACCGTACTGCACGGAAGATTGCCCAACTTATAAAGAACAACGTAGGGGCGGGGTCACCCCGCCCCTACATCTGCCTGGGGGGCTACCATGCCACCCTCATGGGTGAGGAGCTGTGTGCGGGCGAAGATAGCAAGCTCTTTGATTTCCTAATCTGTGGGGAGGGTGAGACCACCTTTAGGGAGCTGGTAGAGGCCCTGGAGGGAAAGGGTAACCTCGGCTCCATTGCAGGCCTGGCTTATAAAGAAGATGGAGTGTGGAGGCATAACCCCAGAAGACCACTGCTGGACCTGAAGACCTTGCCCCTGCCCGAGAGGTCTAAGAGAATCTGGACTGGCTACGCATACCACGGTACCCCGGTGGACACCCTGGAGACCTCCAGGGGATGCACTTTTACCTGTAATTTCTGCAGTATGCACCACATGTACAGCACCACCTTCAGGACCTATGAAATCCCCAGGGTGATAGCCGATATTGAAAACTGCAAGAGGGCGGGGGCCAAGATGATAATGATGATAGACGATAACATAACCCTGAATCCCAAGAGGCTCCTGGAACTCTGCGAGACCATCGTAAAGGAGGGACATAACGACCTCTGGTACTGGACCCAGGTCAGCTCCAGGGGCATCGCCTCCATCCCCGAACTCTCCAGGGCCATGGCCCAGGCAGGCTTCAAAAGTGTCTTCCTGGGGATAGAAAACGTCTCTAAACGGAACCTGGAACAACTGAAAAAGGGGGACATCGTAGAGTATAATAAAAAGGCCATCCGCCTCCTCCACGATAATAAGATACTAATAGTGGGTGGTATGATTGTGGGCAACCCAGATGATACTTATGAGGATACTGAAGAAAACTTTAAGTTCTTTAAGGAGCAAGGGGTAGACTTCTACTTTGACCAGATTCTGACCCCTTATCCCAAGACCGGCATAAGGGAAGAACTCATGAGGCAGGGCCTGGTAACCAACCCTGACGACTTTACTAGATACAACGGTTTTTGGGCCAACGTGAGGACAAAACACCTCTCCGATAAGGAACTGGAGTTTGTCCGATGGAAGCTCCACAGGGAGTACTACACCCTGTCCGAACCTACTCCTCTTTATAGGGAGGTCATGGGCACACTGGGTTCTACCTACCGAAGCCTCAGGAACCTGTGGAAAAAGGGCCAGCTCTTTCTAAGCTCCGAAAGGGCAGTCTTTGAAAAGGAGATGGAGGGGTACAGGAGGGTGAATGAGTATCTGTAGAATGTGGATACTATAGAGAGGCCGTTGCCCAACCCTAAAAGGTGTCTCTTTGTGCAGTTTTAGCTGTCATAAGTCCTTAGCTGTCCATTGTTCCGTTGTCATATTGGACGTCCAAAACCACTTCGGCAACAGCCTCTCTATAGCTAATACAAAATTATTTCTCGCTGTCCTGTCTCTTTATATTAAGTTCCCTCAATTTCTGCTGTAACCCCTGTCTGTGCATCCCCAGGGCCTCGGCCGTACGGGTGACGTTTCCCTTGTGGGTCTTGAGGCTGCGGAGGATGTGCTCCTTTTCAAAGGACTCCACCACCCTCCGCTTCGCCTCTTTAAAGGGGAGGGTGAAATCGGGTGTAATGGATGGGGAGGCGGGAGGTTGACCCCCTTTCAGGTCTCCGGGGAGGTCTTCCTGTGTAATAGTGTCGTCTACGGTCAGGACTATTGCACTCTCCAGGGTGTTTGCTAGTTGACGGACGTTACCGGGCCAATCATAAGATAAGATAATCCTCATCGCCTCCCTGGAGAGACCCTTTACTCCCTTATTGTGCTTCTTTGAGGATAGTCTTAAGAAATGTTGTACCAGGAGGGGTATGTCCTCTCTACGCTGGCGGAGGGACGGCAGTTCAATCTCCACCACCTTGAGTCTGTAGTAAAGGTCTTCACGGAAGGTGTTCTTCTTTATCTCGGCCGGTAGGTCTTTGTTGGTAGCACTTATTACACGGACGTCCACGTGGAGTGTCTCCCCTCCGCCCAGGCGTTCAAACCTCTGTTCCTCTATGGCCCTGAGGAGTTTGGCCTGGGTGTTGGGGCTCATATCCCCTACCTCGTCCAGGAACAGGGTACCCCTGTTGGCCATCTCAAACTTCCCTATTCGCCTCTCGGTGGCGCCCGTGAAGGCCCCTCTCTCGTGACCAAAGAGTTCGCTCTCTATCAGGGTCTCTGGTAAGGCTGCGCAGTTCATCACCACCAGGGGTTTGTCTGCCCTGCGGCTTCGTCTGTGTATCTCCCTGGCTACCAGCTCCTTACCACTGCCGCTCTCTCCCAGGAGGAGTACCGTTACCTCTGTGGAGGCCACCTTCTCAATCTTGGTAAAGAGTTCTCTCATGACGGTACTCTGGCCCACCATCCCCCCCAATCCATCCAGGGTGGATTGGCTCTCTAGTTGGGACCGCAGCCTGCGGTTTTCATCCTGCAGGGCCAGTTTCTCCAGGGCATTCCTGGCAATGAGCCTCAGTTCCTCTATGTCAAAAGGTTTGGCGATGTAGTCATAGGCCCCCTTCTTCATGGCCTCCACGGCTATCCTTTCGGAACCATAGGCCGTTATCACTACCACCATTGGGGGGCACTCCATACCCCTTGTTTTCTCCAGCACTTCCAGGCCGTTCATCTCAGGCATGTTTATGTCAAGAAAGACCAGGTCCGGGAGACGGTTTCTTATGAGTTCCAGTGCCTCCTGACCGCTGGAGGCCTCCAGGATGGAATAACCGTCCTTTTCCAGGGCCTTCTTCATCCCGAAGCGGGCGCCCTTTTCATCATCGGCTATTAAGATAGCAGGGGTTGTCATTTTCAATCGCAGGCTAAAGCCTGCGGCTACATAAATGCCTATGAGAACTCTGCAAAAGTCTACACGGCGCTACTTGTCATTCTGAGCAAAGCGAAGAATCTGGTCTTTTAAGTAGGGGCACGGCGCGCCGTGCCCCTACAGACTTCGCTCCCTCAGAATGTTGAAAATCCGCCTCTGGCGGGACATGTAAGTAGGGTTTTTCAGAGGTCTCGCCTATACGTCTGGCGGGGCTGCCGCCTGCCGTCCCGCACCTTGTTGATGCGGGGTCAGTCTGTCCGGGGTAGATTTCTCTGCCATAAGGTGTAGTATAAAACGTGTGCCAGCAGGGCCTGTCTTGAGGTCTATTCTCCCCTCCATCTCTTCCAGTCTCTTTTTTACGATGGGCAGGCCCAGCCCCGTACCTGATTGCTTGGTAGTATAAAAAGGTTCAAAGACCTTATCCATAATGTCCTTTGGTATGCCGGGTCCGGTATCAGCGATAGTTACCTCAATACTTTGATTCTTTCCAGGTCTGGCAAGGAGGGATAGAGAGCCCCCTTTTGGCATGGCCTGTAGGGCGTTATGTATAAGGTTGAAAAAAACCTCCTGGAGGGTACCGTCGGCGGCCCTTACCCTGGGGAGGTCTTCCGGTATCTGGGAGGAGATAGTTACCCCATTTTTCTTGGCCTCGTGTCCCAGGACGAGGAGCACCCCCTCTACCACCTCAGAGAGCTTGTAGCTGGGCCTTTTTGGGCCCTCGCTGGGGGCGGCCCTATCACCTCCGGCTGAGTTTAGGCCAAAGCCCACGGGCCTGGCAAACTGGAGGAGTTGATTTACCACCTTGGTGAGCCTGTCTATCTCATCCACGATGATGGAGAGGGCCTCCTGTCTACGGGGGTCTTCCTTTAGTTCCTCTTTGAGTACCTGTACTATGGATTTGATGGAACTGAGGGGGTTTTTGACCTCGTGGGCCACGCTGGCGGAGAGC
>DATETB010000224.1:0-3336 GCA_035283825.1 Candidatus Brocadiales bacterium
GGGCCTCCTGTCTACGGGGGTCTTCCTTTAGTTCCTCTTTGAGTACCTGTACTATGGATTTGATGGAACTGAGGGGGTTTTTGACCTCGTGGGCCACGCTGGCGGAGAGCCTGCCCAGGCTCAACAGCTTTTCGCTCTCCATCATCGTCCTCTCCAGTCGCAGTTTTTCATCAATGAGCCTCGCCTTGCCCAGGACGGAGGCTATCTGGTTAACGATAAGGAGGAGTTGTTCTGAGTTATCCGAGGGCAAGGAGAGCCCCTGGATTGGCCTGCCCAGGCACAATAATCCCATGAGGTCCCTCTCCTCAAAGATGGGGAAGACGTAATGGAGGTCCAGGGATTTCATCTCATTTATAATGGCCAGGTCTTTGGTCTCATGGCGGTCAAGGGCCTCCAGTTCTCCGGTAGAGAAATACTCGCAGACCTTCCTGAGTTGCCTGCGGGTCAGTGACCTCTTGCAGTCGTCACCAATGACCTGGATTCGCTCTTCTTTTGCCTGGGGTGAGTCTATGACCTTAAAGATTAGCAGGCTTGCCTTCTTGACCCCGGTGGCGTTCTTGATGGCCTCCACCGCGTATTCAAGGAGCCTGGAGAGGTTCACCAGGGAATCTTCCCCTATGGCGTGGGAGAGGTCGTTAAGGAGATATTCGCTGTCAGTTACCTTCCTGAAGAGGAGCATCCTCATGAGGTCCTGGAGTTTCTCCTTCAGCGTGGGGAACCAGTACACCAGGGCTATCACAAAGGTGGCCTCAAGGACCCTGGCGTTGGCCCCGTAATGCCTCTCCAGGTAACCAGAGAATTCTTTGATGCCGAAGTAGTAGAGGCATACTAGTATCAGGGTGAGGAAGGAATAAAAGACGCTCCGCCTCAGGACGAACTCCATGTAGTTGAAACGATATATGAAGTAAGAAAAGATTATGCTGGGGAAGATGCTGGAGAGCATGGCGGCAAGGACCAGGTAGTTGCCCATATAATAATAGGTAACGTCCTTCAGGAGGAAGGTAAAGCCTATAAAGCCTGCTACGGAGACCAGTACCCAGGAGATGTAGCGGTGGAACTTCTGGTCTTCAGCCTCTTCTGCCATACGAGAAACCCTCTGGCATATTATGGCTGTAACCCCCAGGGCTATCACCAGCCACATTATAAAGGGCTTAACGAAGGGCTCCACACTGGAGAAGAGGTATTCTTCCTTAGAGAAGATAATCGTCCTGATGGCTATTGAGAAGGGCAATACCGGCAGGAATATGGCGGAAGTTATTAGCCACTGTAATCTCCTGCCCATATCCCAGCCCTTCTCAACCATATAGAGGATAGAGGTATAGAGAAGGAGGCTGGGTATAAATCCGATACTTATGTAGGCAATAGCATCTGCCACGTAGCTTATGGACGGGATGCTCTTACCAAAGAGCACCAGGCTAAAGACGGATATGGCGTTGCCTGCGTGCCACATGGCCACGGCAAAGACCAGGAACATGAAGGCCCTCTCGCTGGGCGTCTTGTTCTTGCGCTGGTATATAAGGCCCAGGAGCACACCGTGCAGTACGCTCCCTGCTAGAAAACCTACGAGGGATACAATCTCATATAGAGTCATATTAAATCCTTCACCTTTAAGAGGTGGGGGACGATCCGCCTCAGGCGGACGGGTCGCCCCTACCGGCTTCCGTACAAAAAATGATATTCCCTACCCCAGCCACTGTCAATGGGGAAGTAACCAGGGGTTAGGGAAATTCGGAACGCGGAATGCGGAATGCGGAATTTTTAATTCCGCAATCTACAATCCGCAATCCGCATCCCTTACTTCCTAGTACTCAATCCCCTCCCTTGCCTTTACGCCACTAGTGTAGGGGTGCTTCACGGCCTTTATCTCGCTGACCAGGTCTGCCGCCTCCAGGAGTCTTGGGTGGGCATAACGGCCGGTAAGGATGAGTTCTACGTGGGGGGGTCTCTCCTCAACGAGTTTTAACACCTCCAGTACATCTAGCATTTTATAATGGACGGCTACGTTGATTTCATCAAGGATTATCATGTCATACTCTCCCGAGAGGGTGGACTCCCTTGCCTTCTGCCAGGCCTGCTGGGCCAGGGCATGGTCTTCCTGGGCAGGTTTATTACAGACAAAATGACCGGAACCAAACTGGAGGATGTGGAGGTTGGGGATGTCTTTGGCCGCCGCTATCTCCCCTACCCCCTGGCGGGCCTTCAGGAACTGGATTACAAGGACCTTCCAGCCGTGTCCCACTGCCCTCAGGGCCTGCCCCAGGGCGGCAGTGGTCTTCCCCTTACCTTCTCCAGTGTATACCTGTACGGTACCTCTCCTTTGCATGGTGAGATACTAACAAAATTCCAGACCACAGGCAAGGAATTGGGAATGCAGAATACAGAATCGGAGGGCAAATTCCTTATTCTGACTACTGTATTCTGAATTCTGTATTCTTGTCTTAACGCCTGGTATGAGATATAAGAGTCTATAATGTCTACTATTATAGCGTTCGCCCTTTTTGTACTTTTACCCTTATCCACCGTGGGATGTGCAACGGCCATCTGGCCAGCAAAGGTGTATCATAACCCTACCTACTCCCTCGGTAGTTATCGCACCTTCTCTTTCAACCTGTCTGTTACGGCAAACGTACTGGAGGATAAGGGCAGGGAGAGGATTATTAAGCTCCTGGGAAAGAGCGGCTACAAGTATGTGGAGGATAAAGAGACTGCGGATTTCATAGTGGAAGAGAGAACCCAGTGGGAAGAGAGGATAGGGTATACACCCCAGAGGGTGGAATATACCCCCGTGCGTACCCAGACTGGCTTTATCTACCTCTCATCGTATACCCCAGAGCGGCCGTACATCTACTACGATTTTAGTGCCAATTTGACCTTTTATGACAGGGTCTCCAGGGCAAAGATTTATGAGGCGAATACGGCAGGGACTACCTCCTTCCTTGACATGGGGGAGATATATCAGGACCTTATAAGACAGGGCAACTTGCCGGTAGCAGGGGTAGGGGCGACGCCCAGTGGTACCGCCGGAGCGACGGGACCACCCCAGGCAAAGGCATCTTATAAAGTATATACTACGAGATACTCAAAGATTTACCACAGGGCTGGCTGTCCAGCATTGGGGGCAGAGCCCCAACGCTATAGCCCTGGCGCTCCGCCACCAGGGCTAGGTGCGGAGGAATTAGTAGAGTTTAAATCTCCAGAGGAGGCTAGTACTGCTGGTGCCTCGGCATGTCAGAGGTGCAAGCCATGAACGGTAGGGGCACGGCGCGCCGTGCCCCTACATTATGAAAATAAAAAACCCCAGGCAACTTTAGGCTGCCTGGGGTTTTATTTTGCTGG
>DATETB010000225.1:0-2420 GCA_035283825.1 Candidatus Brocadiales bacterium
AGTAAGAGAGGGCGAGGGTTTTTACGCCCTGTTTGGCCAGTGCACCCACCTGGGCTGTACGCCCGTATGGTGGGAGGGGGAGAATAAATTCAAGTGCCCCTGCCACGGGAGTGGTTTTACCAAGGAGGGGATAAACTACGAAGGTCCGGCGCCAAGACCACTGGAAAGGGTGAAGGTAACCCTGGCGGCCGATTGGCAGTTGCTCGTAGATAAGTCCATTCGCTTCCGGCAGGAAAGGGGCGAATGGGAGAAACAAGGGGCCTTCCTCAAGGTATAAAGTCCTCAAGACGGTATCCGCCTGGGCGTTATCTCCAAGGGAAAGACCGATGTTGACCTGCCCAACGTAGGGGCAGATCATACCAGAGGCAGACTCGCCTCATGCGGGCCTATGTGTCTGCCCAAGCCTGAACGTTACCTTCAAGGGAAAGACTGATGTTGACAGAACAGAGAGAAAAGATAAAGGAAATCATTACTAAATCGCAGGTATACAAGTCCATCTTCCGTAGAGGTTTTGAGGACACCCCAAGGAACCGCTTCCTGGCCATCTTCAGCAACGTATTCCTCCATTTACATCCACCTTTTGTAAAGAGACATGCGCTGAAATTCACCCATAGCTGGTGTATGGGGGGTATAACCTTCCTGCTCTTTTTAGTCCTCTGTTTTACCGGGGTGTTCCTGTGTTTCTATTATCACCCCGACAAGATTAACGCCTACAGGGACATGAAGTATTTTGAGTACGACGTCCCCTTTGGGGTGATCCTGAGGAACATGCACCGCTGGGCTGCCCACCTGATGGTCATCACCGTGTGGCTCCACATGACCAGGGTCTTTATGACCGGGTCTTATAAACCTCCCAGGGAGTTTAACTGGGTAGTAGGGGTGTTCCTGCTGGTCTTGACCCTGCTCCTTAGTTTTACGGGCTATTTACTGACGGATGACCAGCTGGGTTTCTGGGCCGTGACGGTGGGCACCAATATGGCCAGGGCTACGCCATTACTGGGCCACGAGGGGCCTTTTGGGGAGCAGTTGGGAGTTACGGCCTACAACGACATCCGCTTTGCCCTCCTCGGTGGTTCGGTGGTGGGTGGTAATGCCCTGCTCAGGGCCTACGTATGGCACTGCGTGGCCATGCCTGTAACTGCCATCCTCTTCCTGGCCGTACACTTCTGGAGGACTAGAAAAGACGGTGGCACGGCAGGGCCGCTATAAAAATTTGGGTTCAAGGGTTCAATCCGCCTCAGGCGGCAAAGGTTTAAGGTAAAGTCCATGTGGCACAATATATTTAAGATAGCCAGTAAGCCGGATAACATCCCCATTGTGGGGATGCTCCTCCTCGTCCTCTTCTTTTGGTTTCTCTCCTTCTGGGCGGCCTTTAAAAATGACCGCATGAGAAGGGCCGCGGCCGGCAGGCCAAAGCCAGAGGGTGGAAAGTTCAAAGGGGAGGTGGTGGACGTAATAGATTTTATGTACCCGGAGGAAGAGCAAGGACTGCCCATAAAGGTCAGTTGCTGGCCCCATCTGGTAAAGCTGGAGTTTATATGCGCCATAGCCGTTATGGCACTGCTCATGTTCTGGTCTATCCCGATAGACGCACCCCTGGAGGAGCCTTCAGACTCCACCCTTACCCCCAACCCCTCCAAGGCGCCCTGGTACTTCCTGGGGTTACAAGACATGCTGGTGTACTTTGACCCATGGATTGCAGGGGTACTGCTCCCCAGTTTTATTATAGTGGGGCTGATGGTCATACCTTATGTGGACGTAAACCCCAAGGGTAATGGTTACTACACCTTTGCCGAGAGGCCCTTTGCCATACTGGTATACTGGTTTGGTTTCTTTGTTCTATGGGTCCTGGAGATAGTCATTGGTACGTTCTGCCGTGGGCCGGGGTGGATGTTCTTCTGGCCGGGCCAGGAATGGGACCCACACAGGGTAGTGTCAGAGGTGAACATTAACTGGAACGAGTTCCTGGCAAACGTTAGCGGTATTACGGCCCTCAAGACGGAGACGGCGGGGCTCCTCTTGGGGATAGTTACAATCCTGGCCTATTTCGGGCTTGGGATGGCATTGCCCTATCTCTGGCTCAAGAGGCAGGAGTCAACCATAATATACCGCCTGGGACTCATCCGCTACGGCGTGGTAGGCTTTTTCTTCTGGACCATGATGACCCTGCCCATCAAGATAGTCCTCAGGCTCATGTTTTCTATCAAGTATATCCTGGTTACACCCTGGTTTAACATATGAGTAAAAGAGACCCCTTAGAGGAAAAATCTTTTGCGTGGCTGTTTTCCCTGACCATCTCCCTGCTCCTTATCAGTACCCTGTGGGCGATGTACGATGAGGTAATAGGGAGGAGGCCCTGGAAGCACTATCAGCGGGAATTCCTGGCCGTGGCCGACGGGAAATCCCAGCAGGAGCTGAAG
>DATETB010000226.1:0-2153 GCA_035283825.1 Candidatus Brocadiales bacterium
CTCAGACCCTTAAACTCCCCTGCCTCCTGGGTGAACCTCCCCGTAGAATCCACCGGGCTAAAGACAGGGAGGTTGTATCTCTGTCCAGTTAGATAGTCCTCCAGCCCGTGTCCGGGGGCGGTGTGGACACAGCCCGTACCCTCACTGAGGCTGACGTAATTGGCCAGGACCAGTTGACCTTTATGGTCCATGAGGGGGTGCTGATACCGTCTGCCCTCCAGGACCTTCCCCTCTACTGAACCCAAGTTCTGGTATTCCCTTATGCCCACCCTTTCCACCACAGCTTCTACCAGGCTCTGGGCCAGGAGGGCTACCTCTTTACGCTGGGTGGCGGGGTTAGTATATCTTATCGCAGAATAGCGGCTCTCCGGGTGGAGGGCGATGGCCAGGTTGGCGGGGATGGTCCAGGGGGTAGTCGTCCAGATGAGGGCGTAAACGGCCTCTCCCTTTGGTATGGGGAGGAGGTCTGAGAGGTCGTCCACCATCTTAAAGTTAACGAAGATAGAGGGGCTGGTCTCCTCGTCGTATTCCAGTTCTGCCTCGGCCAGGGCGGTCTGACAACGCATGCACCAGTGTATGGGTCTGAGGCTCCTGTAGACGTAACCCCCCTCAACCAGCCTGGTGAAGAGGTCAAGGATGGCGGCCTCGTACTCGGGGTTCAGGGTGAGGTAGGGGGACTCCCAATCTCCCGATACGCCCAGGGCCTTGAACTGTTCCTTCTGGGCCTTCACGAAGCGAAGGGCATACTCCCGGCACCGCCTCCGGATTTCCAGCTTGTCCATGCCCCTTGCCTTCTCACCTAGTTGTTGCATGACCATGTGCTCTATAGGCAGCCCGTGGCAATCCCAACCGGGGACGTAGGGGGCGTCGTACCCCTGCATGGTGTGGTACCTGATTATCAGGTCCTTAAGTATCTTATTAAGGCCCGTGCCGATGTGGAGGTCCCCCGTAGGATAGGGGGGGCCGTCGTGGAGTATATATTTGGGACAACCTGCCTTAATCTTGCGGATTTGGTTGTAGAGGTCTATTTCCCCCCACTTCTTCTGTATCTCAGGCTCCCTCCTGTTGAGGTCTGCCTTCATGGGAAAATCGGTAACGGGGAGGTTCAGTGTATCCTTGTAGTCCATGGCGGGGATTTTACAGGATTTATTACTTAAATTCTATGCCAGTTTGATTGTATTCTCTAGGTTCCCAGCAGGGTCTTCAGTTCTAAACGGCCTATACCCTGGATGAGAATCCTCTTATCCCTGGAGGCCTACCCGGAGATGACCCTGATGGCGGATTTCTTCAGGCCCAGTTTCTTGGCCAGGAGTCTTATTATGGCCTCATTGGCCCTGCCCTTTTCCGGGGGTGCGGTAATGCGTATCTTTAAACTATCGGCCCGCTCCCCTGCTATCTCATCCTTCCTGGCCCCGGGTTGGGCCCTGACGTGGAGGATAATGCCTTCGGGTGCCTCTTTGTAAAACATGTTTTGACAAAAAAATAACAAATTTCAAAATCCAAATTTCCAATTCACTTGAGCAAGATTTGTCATTTGGGCTTTGACATTTGATATTTTCTGGTCACAGTATCCTCGGCACGTCTCTAAAGAGGATGCTCCCTACCCTGAGGAGGTTAGAGCCCTCTTCCACCGCCACCTCAAAGTCCTGCGTCATGCCCATTGAGAGGTATCGCATCTCAATGTCATCAATATTCTTCTGTTTTACCTCTTCAATGATTTCCTTTAGCCTGCGGTAGATGGGCCGTGAAGGCTCGGACTCGCCTGTCAGGGGGGTCATGCACATGAGGCCCAGGACTTGAAGTCCTTTCATGGGGCTGAGTTCCTTTAGAAAGGGGAGTACCTCCTCTTCCTTGAGGCCGTATTTCTGGGGTTCCCCGCTGACGTTCACCTCCACAAGGACGCTGGCCCTCTTCCCCATGGCCAGGGCCGTGTCGCTAACCTCCTGGGCCAGGCGGGGGCTGTCCACGGAGTGGAGGAGGGAGAATAGCTGGAGGGCCTTTTTGACCTTGTTGCGCTGCAGGTGGCCGAACATGTGCCAGGAGAGTGGCAGGGCCGCCCCAGATGGGTCTCTCAGGGCCTCGTATTTTCTCTGGGCCTCCTGTACCCTGTTCTCCCCAACGTCTCTTATGCCCAGCTCAAAGAGATGTCTGAT
>DATETB010000227.1:0-7370 GCA_035283825.1 Candidatus Brocadiales bacterium
GTAAGGGGTGTAGCTGGTCAGGAATTCGCCCCTTGAGGCCAGACCCCCTATCACGCTGGGGACAAAATGGTCGTAGACACCAGCCCCCAAAAAAGAATTGTACTGGTTAAGATGTCCGTTCCTTCCACCTAGCCCTTTGAAGAAACCTGCCAGTTCGGCCTCTGATAAGGCCCCAGGTAGGCGGAGCGTGGCCTTTCTCAGCCTCTCAGGGATTACCTCAAAGAGGGCCTCCGCAGACTCCACACCAATCTCCCGGAGCATCTCCTCTTTTTCCTGGGCCGTGTAGGGTACGTAATCCATTAATGCCCCTCCTTGATGATAGAGGCATAGGCCTGGGCGTTCAGGAGCGTCTGGAGTTTGGCAGGGTCTTCCATCTTTAGGACGAACATCCAGCCCAGTCCATAGGGGTCTTTGTTAACCAGTTCAGGCTGACCTTCCAGTTCCTTGTTAACGCTGGTAATTGTCCCTGAGAGTGGGGCGTATATGTCAAAAGCGGCCTTCACGGATTCTATCACGGCACAGGGGGCCTTGGCCTTTACCTTCTTACCCACCCGAGGAAGCTCTATAAAGACCACATCCCTCAACTGTTCCTGGGCGTAAGAGGTAATGCCCACCGTCACCTCTCCGTCCTTAACCCTCAACCATTCATGGGTCTCAGTGTAGTACAGTTCCTGGGGGAATTCCATTTAACCTCCTCTTTTATAAAAAGGGAGACTCACAATCCTGGCCTTAAGTTGCCTGCCTCTTATTTCCACAAGTAGGGGCACGTGTCCGCCTAAGGCGGATGCCCCTACCTCAGCGTAGTTACTCTCCACATAACCCATGGCAATGGGTTTTTGGAGAGACGGGCTAAAGGTGCCGCTGGTAACATACCCTATCTTTCTTGAATCTACAAGTATCGTATGACCCGTCCTGGGTATACCCCTTTCAAGGAGTTCAAGACCCACCAGCCTCCTCTTGACCCCTGAGGCCTTCTGGGACAGGAGGGCCTCTTTTCCTATGAAGTCTTCTTTGTGGAACTTTACCGTCCAGGCAATACCGGCCTCCAGGGGGGTGGTGTTATCATCTATGTCGTTGCCGTACAGTAGTAGCCCTGCCTCCAGTCTGAGGGTGTCCCTGGCCCCAAGTCCCGCTGGCCTCAGAGTTCTGCCAGAGGCGGATTGCCCAAAATCCATGAGCCTCTCCCACAGGTTGAGACACCTATCATTTGGGGCATACACCTCAAAGCCATCTTCACCGGTGTAACCACTCCTGGAGATGACCATGCCCTCTTTCTCAATAAGACCGTGGTGGGGAAGGTTGGCGACGTCCTTGCCCAGTCCGCCTAAGGCGGATTCCACTATGGACTGGGAGAGAGGCCCCTGGAGGGCAATCATCCCTATCTCCTGACTGCGGTCTAGCACCCTGGTCCCTGGTAGAGAATTGCCCTGCATCCACTCATGTACCTTCCGTATATTAGAGGCGTTAACTACCAGGAGAAACCTCTCCTTGTTGAAACGATAGAGGATTACGTCGTCAATAATCCCCCCCTGGGGATTACATAAGGGGGTGTAGAGTATCTTTCTATCGGCAAGTCCCTCGGCATCGTTGGTAATAAGCCGCTGGAGGAATTTGAGTGCGTTCCCTCCTTGCACCTCTATTTCTCCCATGTGAGAGAGGTCAAAGAGCCCCGCCCCGTTTCTCACCGCCAGGTGTTCCTCCATGATGCTGGTGTATTCAAGGGGCAGTTCATAACCATGAAACTCTATAAACCGTGCGCCGAGCCTTTGATGGATTTCATACAGTGGGGTTTTCATATTAGTTAGGCTTCCAGACTGTAACTTGAGAGGAGGATATTTAAGCCTTAAAGCGGCATACTATTAGTAAATAGAGACCTCTGCGCCCGGTCTTTGACGTCCTTTTTAAGGACTATCCTATCCGCATACCTCTCAAACAAGTCATAGCCTGAACCTCCCTGCCCTATAATCTCCATGACCTTATCAGCATCGTTTATCCTGATTCCGCCTATAGTGGTTATACCCTTTTGAAACAGGGCCTCGGGATACAGGCTGGCCGTTGGCCCTACTAATACTATCTCCCTGGCCCGTTTGCTCCACTTAAGTATAGGCTCCAGGGTATGGTTTACCAGTGTAACACCTGTGATGATGAGGACGTCGCAGTTGGGTAAGATATTCCTGGCCAGGCTCTCGGGTTGGAGTTCCTCCATGCCTACCTCTCTGGCAAGCTGTGGGTTTTTTTCAAATACGTGGAGATTCTTGCAGGTCTCTTTCAGCCTTTTTATGAAGGGTGGGAAGGCCCCAATCATACCTACCGTGTCTTCTCTCTGGATTTCTACGAGGTCCAGGACGTCCCCCATCCCCGCCAGCTTGTAGGGGCAGTCCTTTTCTTCAAGCAGGATGGCAGAGAGGGCATTGAGGGTGGCCACTCCGATGGCGGCCCTCAGGGGGTTTTCCTCCAGGGCGTAGTCCATCAGGGTTTTTACGTCCAATTTAAGGAGTTCTCCGGCCTGGGGCATACGGGCATGGGCCTTGGGACAGCAGATTGCCTCGGGGAGTTCGTGGATGGGGGTATAGGCCAGCCCTGCGTGGCCACTGGAGAGTTTTACGCCGGTGTAAAAGACGCCGAGTCTGACGTCCTCTGGCCTCAGACCAGACCGTCTAACAAGTACCTTCTCTTCTATTATGCGTATGGTTTCCTTGAGGATTTCCATTCCTTTATTATTACGCTGTGGTTGAAGAGGTCTAGGTGGGTAGTTCTATCGTAGTACTTAAGTCCTCCCCGCTTCTTGGGGGGGCCATGGGGTTTTGGCCCTTAGTGGCTAGGCGTCATAAGGCCTGACCTGCTCTTTCGTTACCGATTTGGCAGTTCCCCCACTCTTCCTTCGCTGGGCTCTGGACACGATATATCTACGGTAGACCTCGCTCAGGACACGCCTGGCGAGGCCTCGGTTCAGGGTCGGTACTCCGGGCTTGGGGCTAAGACTCGGGACGTATCACGCCATAGATGGATATGTTCGCCAGAGGCTGAAAGTCCGCCTCGGGCGGGCGAATCTGCCTAAGGCACGACCTTTGGCATGACTTAAGCGGATTGCTGAGCAACCTCTCTGGTTTGCATACTTCCCCTCTTTAACTCTAAGGTGGTAGAGTCTTTGGCCTTAAGACTAGAGATGAGGTACTGTGCCGCTAGTTGTGGGTCTGTATATTGCCCACATGTGAAGATGTCGGCAGCCGCATACCCCTCCTCTGGCCAGGTATGGATGGCCAGATGAGACTCGGCCAGGAGCGCCACCCCGGTTATTCCCTTCGGGTTGAACTCGTGGCAAAAGACCCTGATTACTGTGGCCCTTGCCTCCTCAGCGGCCCTGCGTAGAATCTCTCTTAACCTTTTTGCGTTGTTCAGGATTTCCCTGTCGCAATCCCACATTTCCACTATAAGATGGCGACCGAAGGTTTCCAATTCTCCACCTCCTTTGTAAAAGAATAAGGGTTTATAGGGAGATAAGGACTAAAGCCTCTCCCTAATGGAACCTCACCATGGCCTCAAACTCCCTCTTCCGGCCCTCTATGTCTTCCATGGTTAGACGATTGAGCCGATGGATACTAAAGTCCTCCACGTTAAAAGACGCAATTATAGTACCATAAACCATAGCCTGTTTAAGGGTCTCTTCCGTTACGGTCCCCCGCTTGGCCAGATAGCCCATGACGCCCCCTGCGAAACTATCTCCAGCACCAGTGGGGTCCTTAACGTGTTCCGTTGGGTAACCGGACATCAGGAAAAGACCTCGTGGGGTGACCAGTATGGCGCCGTGTTCGCCTTTCTTAACGATTATATATTTAGGTCCAATTGCCTGGATGCTCCTGGCGGCCTTGATAAGGTTAGGATGGCCTGTCAGCTGTCTGGCCTCCTCATCGTTTAGTATGAGTGCATCTATCTTTTTGAGTACCTCCAGTAGTTCCCCCTTCTTTTCGTTTATCCAGTGGTTCATCGTGTCGGCGGCCACAAACTCCGGCCCCCTTATCTGCTCAAGGACCTTCTGCTGTAGGGAAGGCAGCCCATTGGCCAGGAATACGAACTGGCTGTCCAGGAAGGCTGCAGGGATCCTGGGTTCGTATCGTTCAAAGACGTTAAGCTCTACCGCCAGGGTAGTAGCACTGTGCATATTGCCCTGATAGCGGCCCCTCCAACGGAAGGTCTTTCCTTCTATCTCTTCCAGTCCGGTGGTATCAATAGCCCTTTTAGAGAGGAGTTCTCTGAAGTGTTTAGGGAAGTCGGCGCCCACCACGCCTACCAATCTCACAGGGACAAAGAAATGGGCCGCCCAGGAAAAATAAACGGCTGAACCCCCGAGTACTTCCTCCACCTTCCCGTGGGGCGTCTCAACCGAATCAAGTCCTACGGAACCTACTACTAATAAAGGCATCTACCGCGCTCCCAAAAATAATATAATGCTACCGTCCGTCCTCTTTCCGTTGGGTTTCAACTGTCGTGCGAGGTCTAGACGTTATGCCCTGGGCAGATTTGCCCGCCCCAAAAATGGCGGACTTTCAGCCTCAGGCGAACTTCCTGCCCTGCAGAAAGTATGGAGGCAATGAGACAGTCTCTTCAGGGTCTTCTCCTTACCCAGGAGCTCCATGGTCTCAAATATTCCGGCACTCACCGCCCTGCCCGTGATTGCCACCCTCAAGGGCTGTGCCAGCTTGCCAAAGCCGATGTGTTTACTCTCCACCAATCTTCTTAGACAACCCTCCAGGGTCTCCTTCTTGAAATCTTCCAGGCCAGAGAGCTCGTCGTGAACCTCCTGGAGGACACCCGTGAGGGCTTCCTTTTTAAAGAATTTGTCTACTACCTCTGGCTGATACTCCACTTCTTCGGTGAAAAAGAAAGAAGTTTGGAGGAAGAAGTCCTGAAGGGTCTTGAACCTCTCTCTGTAGAGTTCTACAAGGGCCTTCAGCCAGGACTCCTCCAGACCTCCTACGTCCACACCTGCACTAGTCAGGAAGGGTTTTAGTCCCCTGAGCAGTTCCACGGCAGGCGTCTGTCTGATATACAGGCTGTTCATCCAGTCCAGCTTGGTCTTGTCGAAACGGGCGCTGGTACTCCCCACCCGTTCCAGGGTAAAACACTTGACCATTTCCTCCCGTGAGACTACCTCCCGGTCCTCCCCGGGAGACCACCCTAGCAGGGCAATAAAATTTACCAAGGCCTCCGGCAGGTAACCCAAATCCCTGTACTCTTTAACGGCAGTGGCCCCATGGCGTTTTGAGAGCCTGGCGCCGTCTTCTCCGAGTATCATGGGCAGGTGGGCAAACTGTGGGGGCTCTAGCCCCAGGGCCTTGTAGAGGGCAATCTGTTTTGGGGTATTGGCGATGTGGTCATCCCCTCTGATTACGTGAGTTATCCGCATCTCGGCATCGTCCACCATGCAGGCAAAGTTGTAGGCAGGGAACCCATCTGCCTTCCTCAGTACAAAATCTTCAATTAGAGAGGCATCAAAGGTGATGGTGCCTCTGATGGTGTCTTTAAATTCCAGTGCATCGTGGGGCATCCTGAAACGAACGGCCTTCTTCCCCTCCTCTTCACTGTGGTATGCTTTATCGGACGAGAGGAGCATTTCTACGTATCGGTTGTATAGCTCCAGTCTCTGGCTCTGGAAGATTGGGCCAGTATCCCAGTCAAGGCCCAGCCATTTGATACCTTCCAGGATGTCCTCCGTAAACTCCTGACTGGACCTCTGGCGGTCTGTATCCTCTATCCTCAGGCTGAAGGTGCCGCCGTGGTGCCTGGCAAATAGCCAGTTATACAGGGCCGTTCTAGCACCTCCAACGTGCAGGAATCCAGTTGGACTGGGGGAAAACCTAACGTGTATCACTGCAGTTTAAAGTGAACCTCTCCAATAGGACCAGGAATTAGCTAAATTTTGCCCAAGGTAGGCGATATGCTACAAAATTGATACCTGGGTGTCAAGAATTTTTACTCCCCAGCCCTACGCCATTGACATTTCTTTGCCAATAAAATAATGTACACACAATTCTTATAGCAAGGGACGTGTTGTAAAAGGCCATTTTAGACGATGAAACAAGCTAAAATAAGTCCTGGGTATCACATTGCAGTTGAAAAGGAGGGGGCTGAGCACTGGCGTCTTAAACTTAGTGGTAGCGTGTCGTCAGCAAATTCCTCCAGGTTCTTAACCGACTTGACAAACTATTTGTCCGGAGGGCCAGTCGGAGACGTGACGTTAGACCTTGGTGAGATTAGCTATTTTGACAGTACCGCCGCCGCCGTTATTGCCCAGACAAGATTGAGGCTGGAGAAACAGGGTTCCCGCGTAAGGCTAATAAATGTCAAACCAGAGGTTCAAGGGTTATTTGAGATACTTAACCTGGAGTCGCTCCTGAGTGAGAGGGACCGCCTGATAGAGAAAGGTCCTAGCCTTATTGCGCTTCTTGGCGGGGCCAGCTTGAACTTTATAAATGATACGCGCTTCACGTTCGCTTACCTCGGGGACGTTACCCTGGCGCTGGGTTATGCCTTCAGGTATCCCAATAAGGTACGGTGGAATGATGCCTTCCTCTATATGGAGAGGACCGGGATAGAGGCCATACCCATCGTACTGCTCATTAGTTTCCTTATGGGTTTTATAATGGCCTTTCAGGCCGCAGTCCAGCTCAGGCAATTTGGGGCCGATATCTTTGTGGCCAATCTGGTAGGACTCTCCATCGTCAGGGAATTAGGCCCGCTCATGACCGCCATTATAGTAGCTGGCAGGTCGGGTACCGCCTTTGCCGCAGAGATTGGTACGATGAAGGTGTCTGAGGAGATAGACGCCTTGAAGGTTATGGGGCTTGAACCCACCCGCTTTTTAATCATACCCAAGGTCCTGGCAGCCTTAATTACCGTCCCCACCCTGACCTTGATGTCTGACGTGGTTGGCATCTTCGGGGGATTGGTGGTAGGGGTGGTATTCCTGGACCTGACGCCGTGGGGTTATATATTGCAGACGCAGAGGGCCCTTGGTATACTTGATGTCTTCTCTGGCTATTTCAAGAGCATGGTCTTTGCCCTGCTTATATCAGGTGTCGGGTGCATGAGGGGACTGCAAGTGGAGGGTGGGGCACAGGGGGTAGGTCGTTCCACCACCTCTGCCGCAGTGTCAGGGATTTTCCTTATCATCCTTTATGATGCCCTATTTACTCTTATGTTTAACTACGTTAAATGGTAATATCATGGGGAAAACCCCGATTATACAGGTTAGAGGTCTGACTGCCGGGTACAAGGGTGAAGTTACCCTTGACAATATAAACTTTGATATTTACAAGGGTGAGATATTTATAATCCTGGGAGGGAGCGGGTGCGGGAAGAGCACCTTGTTG
>DATETB010000228.1:0-2447 GCA_035283825.1 Candidatus Brocadiales bacterium
CGGGGGAGGCAAGCGTACTCAGGGGATACGAACAACTGGCCACCGCCATACTACCCCTCCTCCCCGAAGGACCGCCAAAGATATGGGGATACACAGGGATAATTTTAAACAAGAATCAAAAAGAGGTCTTGCCTCTTTTAAAGCAGGAATTAAATAGGGTCACTGGTGGCCGTTCTGTACTCCTTTCCTCTCCACTAAAGGCCGAGGGGATAGCGGTTCTCATAGGATACAGACAAGTTTACGCGGAGGCAGTGAAGGGACTCCTGGCAAGTAAAGGGGTGGCGGAGATACGCCCACCCGAGGCCCTGAAAGGCATACCCTTTCAGGAGGCCCTCCGAATCATAAAGCACAGGCTTCAGGGGCTCCCCAACGAGTTAAAGGAAATAGACCTGAAGATTAAGGAATTCTTCCTCAGGAACCTTCCTACTGCCCTGGCCCTCAGGACTGTCAACAAAGACAGGCTCTCACAGTTGGAAGTTACCTCCAGGATGGCCCAGACTAAGTACGCCTTTCTCATAGAGGGCTGGCTCCCCAGCAAGGAGTTCAGGAGGCTTCAGGATTTACTCCAAAAAGAGTTCAGGGGAGAGGTGGTTACCAACCGGCTCCCCGTTCAGGATGGCATGGAAGCCCCTGTCAGACTGAGAAATTCAAGGCCCTTCACAATCTTTGAAGAACTCGTTGGCTTTTTCTCTCTGCCTAAATACGGCACGATTGACCCCACCCCTCACATGAGTTTCTTCTTCCCTATATTCTTCGGATTCATACTGGGGGATATAGGATATGGATTAATCCTTGTTGCAATGGGAATAGGGCTCTTCCTTAGATTTAGAAAGAACCAGCTCCTTGCAGACGTGGGACTAATCACCATTATATTTGGTCTCATCTCTGCCCTCTTTGGTGCGGTGTATGGGGAGTGTTTTGGAATCAGGACCTGGCTCCATCCCCTCGTACCGCAATTGGCAAGGGGCCACCTCCACATGGAGCATTCATCGGAGGTGGTTATGAATTACCTGGGGCTATCTCTGGCCCTTGGCGTACTACACATAGTCCTTGGTCTTATCCTGGGGATATACAATTCCTTCCGTATGCATCATCTGAGGCACGTCCTGGAGGGGATGGCTAAGCTGTTTACCCTTGTAGGGGCCTTCCTCCTTTTAGGGAGATATTCAGGGTTATTACCCCCACTATTCCTCTATGTTGGGGGCGGTGTGTTAGGCGCCTCTTTGATAGGCTGGGGTGTTGCCGGGGGCCTCCTGAGCCTTATAGAGGTAACCTCACTCTTTACAAATATCCTCTCCTATACAAGGCTTATGGCCCTGGGTATGGCCTCTGTGGCGTTTACCCTACTGGCAGACGTATTTCAGGCCCAGTCGAAGAACGTCTTCCTCGCCACTGGTGTGGTGGTTGTTGTCCACTTTGCCAATCTTACTCTACACATCTTCGCCCCTACTATCCAGTGTCTGAGGCTTCACTATGTGGAATTCTTCTCTAAGTTCTTTGTCCCTGGTGGCAGGGCCTACGAACCCTTCCAAAAGACTGAAAGGAGATAAGTTGTGGATGATACCCTAAGGATTGTTGTAGATTTCCTCTTGGGCTTCTTTTATAACCCTGTCTTTGCCCAGGGGCTGGCAGATATGCCCCTGCCTACAGAGGCGGCAAAGGCTACAGCAGAGGCTGGGACTAACTGGGGTAAGTATATTGCGGCTGGTATAGCCGTGGGGCTGGCAGGTATCGGGACCGGATTTGCCCAGGCGAGGATAGGGGCCGCCGGGGTGGGTGCTATCACTGAAAAAGCAGGCATGTTGCCCGCTGTTTTGGTACTCCTGGTTATTCCTGAGACCATAATCATTTTGGGTTTTGTCATAGCCATATTTATCCTGATGCGTTAGATGGACGACTACGGTTACCTAGCAGCCAGGATAAGGGGGATGAAGGGGAGGTTACTACCCGGGGATTTCTTCCAGGGGCTTCTTGAGCAGAAGGAGTTGATGAAGGTGGCGGATTCCCTGCTTAGCTCTCCTTACGGGGAGGATATGTCTGTGGCCCTGGCAGGGGAGTCAGGCTTGTTAGCCGTGGAGAAGGCCCTTCGTCGCAACCTTTATAGGGTATTCAGAAAGGTGCTCCAGATGTGTAGTGAGGAGCCACGTCGTCTATTGAGGGTACTGCTGGGAAAGTGGGATGTATATAACATCAAGACCGTACTGAGGGGCAAGCAAAGAGGCTTGCCCGCCCAGGAGGTGCTTTTGGCCCTTGTGCCGGCGGGAGAACTGGATGAACCAAAGCTACAAGAGCTACTCAACCAGCCGGACGTCAAGGCAGTGATAGATACCCTTGCCACCTGGCTTTCCCCCTTTGCCCCTCCTCTGGTTGGGGCATTCCCTGAATATCTTGAAAAGGGGCACCTGGCCGTGCTGGAGAAGGCCCTGGATAGGTACTATTTCAATTGG
>DATETB010000229.1:0-3594 GCA_035283825.1 Candidatus Brocadiales bacterium
AGGCCCTGGTAGTGGCCAGAGAGACGCCTAAGAGGGCGTTAGCCCCGAGCCTTGCTTTATTATTGGTACCGTCCAGGCGGATGAGTTCTTCGTCAACGGCCTGCTGACAGGAGGCATCCCACCCCTCCAGACGTGGACCGATTACCTCATTTACGTTCTTTACGGCCTTTAACACCCCCTTTCCCAGGTACCTGGAGGTGTCGCCGTCTCTGAGTTCCACGGCCTCGTGGGCACCCTTGGAGGCCCCCGCCGGCACCGCCGCCCTCCCCAGGGTACCTCCCTCTAACAAGACGTCTACCTCTACGGTAGGATTTCCCCTGGAGTCCAGTACCTCCCTTGCCAGTATCTTCTTTATGGTAGTAAGCAATTTCAATTAGGGGCTTAGAGTCAGGGGGTAGGGAGTAGGGGATAGGGGGTAGCCATCTCTCTACTCCCCACTCCCTACCCCCTAATCCCTAGTTCATAGCCTTTTCATATCAAAAATCCCAAAATTTGTCAAACCTTTTACCTGACCTTCAGACACAAGTTCGGACAAAACTTAACTTCCTTTGATTCAACTTCTTAAACAGTAGGTGCATAAGTTCCCTCCCCATTGTTGAAAATCCGCCTCAGGCGGATTGTCCTAACATCAGCACCTCCATCTTGACATACGGTGCAGTTTAGGCTATTAGTGTTTGTAAGGAAGAGAAATAGCTCATGGAGAAAATGTTAGGAATACATCAGTTGCCCCAGATGGAACTCCCCCAGTACAACTTCCGCCTGAAGGCCAAGGAATTCAATAAGAGCAGTGAGGATTTCACTATATGGTTCCTTGAAAGTATATTAGAGAATAATCCTAACCATGTGGATTGCTTGATGTACCTCGGTAACGTTTATACGGCTACAGGGAGATACAAAGAGGGGTTGAAGGTAGACCAAAACTTGGTCAGGCTTAGACCGGAAGACCCAGTCGCCCATTATAACCTGGCCTGCAGCTATTCACTGCTGGGTGACCTGGACGCCGCCTTTAAGGCACTGGAAGAGGCGGTGGCCCTGGGGTATAAAGACCTGGTACACCTGCAAAGGGATAGGGACCTGGATAACCTGAGGAAGGACCACAGATACCAGGTACTCGTTGACCGGGTGAAGATTAGCATCAACTCCATGAAAGGGCAAAGCTAGGGAGAGTTGTAGCCGCCCGCCTCAGGCGGGCGAGAAATAACGCAACCTAAAGGTTGCGGCTACTTGGCCCCTAACCCCTAACCCCTAACCCCTATTTTTATAGGCCAGCACCATACCTTCCAGGGTGAGGTGGGGAACCACCTCCTGGAAGAGGCCAACGTCCGCAGCAAAGAGCCTGGCATCACCACCTGTAGCAATTACCCTGGCTTCTCCTCCCACCTCTTTTTTAACCCCCTTTATCAACCTTTCTACCATCCCGACAGTCCCCCAGTATAGGCCAGAGGTTATGGCCTCTACGGTATCTTTGCCTATATAATAGTCGGGCCTTTCTAGGGTCACCTCCGGGAGTAGTGCGGTACGGAGGTGGAGTGCCTTCCTGGAAGACTCCAGGCCAGGGGCTATTATCCCCCCCAGGAACTCCCCCCTCTCGGAAATGGCGTCTACAGTAATGGCCGTACCCATGTCCACCACGATGGTTGCCCCCCTGGTCTTCTCGTAAGCGGCCACGGCGTTTAAGAGCCTGTCAATCCCTACCTTGTGGGGTTCCCTGACAAGGACGGGAATAGGAATTTTTATATCCCCCGGGAACTTAAGCGGTTTCTTAGGGTAGTTCTTTTCCAGCCACGTACAGAACACGTCTTCCACTCCGGGATTAACGGAGGCCAGTAGTATCTCTGAAATCAGGGGTAGGTAGGACCCCAGGGCCAACTCCTCCAGGTCCACCTCTTCTGCCCTCATGACCTTATGGAAGAACAGTTTCCTTTCCTGGAATACCCCAAGGTGTATGTTGGTGTTTCCTATGTCCAGGGCTACTAGCATGGGATAAGTTACCGTTTTATCTCAGGAAAAGGGTTCTGCCACTGCCAGCCTGTCTTGCCCGTCTCTCTAAGACGTTCCAGTCTTCTTATGGTAATCTCTGCGAATATAGGGTCAATGTCAAACGTGTATACTTTTCTTTTCAATCTTTCTCCAGCAATTAGGGTAGTTCCAGAGTGGGCAAAAAAATCTGCCACAATGTCTTTCTCATTACTGCCTGATAACATTATCCTTTCTATTGCCTTTAGGGGTTTCTGGGCGTAACATCCTGGCACATTTTCTTCCATCCTGTAAAACACCTGTTGAATGTCTACCCATACGTTGCCTGCCCTTATATACCTTGACTTACTCCGTTCTAAATTCTCCGTAACCTTCCCATTAACTTTTTTATAGTAACCCCTCAGTATCCTGGGGATATCCGTATATTCGGCGTCCACGTTAAAGTCAGGGTTACCTTTCACATAATAAAGGAGTTCCTGTCTGACCCACATCCAGTTCTTTTGCGTACCGTATCCCCTCTGATTGCGCATTGTAATGAAATTCCTTGGTTTTAACTCCTCAAATCTTCTCATCAAGATAGTAAAATCGGGAAGGGGTTGGAGATTGTCCCTGTAATCTGCACCCATCCATACATAGAGGTGGGCGTCTTTATCCATGACTGCAATTATGTTTCTCGCCCATTTCTCTGAGAAGTCCAGGTATCCCTCTAAACTTATCTTAAAGAGGTTGCTTGTGGTTGCATTTCCCACCATCACATTATAAGGTGGGTCATTGATAACTAATTTTACCTTTTCATTGCCCAGTATTTTTTTAACATCTCCTAGTTTTGTTGCATCCAGTACGCCAACCTTGTGCCCTCTTACTGGGTCTTCCCAGATTTCTCCATATTTTAGCCTGCATAAAGGCAATACCTTTTCATTCAGCCCGGCATGAAAATCCAGTCGTTTAAGTCTCTCTGTAGTCTTACCTGTCTGCCCTTCTTTTTTTTTATTTGGGATGCTCATCAGTAGCAAGGGCCGTTTCCTCCTGGGTCTTCTGGGAGGCCAGTTCTTCCAGTGTCTGGGCTATTGCGTGGAGGAGGCGGTCCAGGTTTTTCCCCGTAACGGCAGAGATTAGATGGACAGGCCGCTGGATGTGTTTCTCCAGGTCTCGTACCTTTTCCGCACAGTCCCCTTCTTCCAGGAGGTCTATTTTGTTGACTACCACTATCTCCTTCTTTTTTGAGAGTTCTGGGCTGTATAGTTCCATCTCGCGCCGAATGACGTGGTAGGCCTCTTTGGGTTCCGGGCCGCTGAGGGGGGCAACGTCTATAAGGTGGATGAGCACCTTGGTGCGCTCAATGTGCTTGAGGAACGCATCGCCCAGGCCGGTCCCCTTGTGAGCACCTTCTATAAGGCCGGGAAGGTCTGCCACTACAACCCTGCGAAAATCTCCCAGCTCCACGATGCCCAGTTGTGGGAACAGGGTGGTGAATGGGTAATCAGCTATCTTGGGACGGGCACTGGAGAGGCGCGAAAGGAGGGTAGACTTCCCGGCGTTGGGCAGGCCAACTATCCCCACGTCCGCAAAGAACTTTAGCTCAAGTCTGAGCCAGCGTTCATGACCCTGGAGACCTTT
>DATETB010000230.1:0-3873 GCA_035283825.1 Candidatus Brocadiales bacterium
CCCTCCTGGAACTGGGCGAGACAAACAAGAACATAGTAGTACTTGACGCAGACCTTGCCAAATCCACTACTACCCTGAAATTTGGCAAGAAGTTCCCTGAACGCTTCTTTGATATGGGTATTGCCGAGGCAAATATGATGAATACGGCAGCGGGACTGGCGACCTGTGGTAAGATACCCTTTGTCAGCACCTTCTGTATCTTCGCCACCGGGAGGGCCTGGGAACAGGTGAGGAACACCATATGCTACAGTGGCCTTAACGTAAAGATAGTGGCCACTCACGGAGGAGTGGCGGTAGGGGCAGACGGTTCCTCACATCAATGTATAGAAGACTTTGCCCTCATGTCCTCCATCCCCACTATGACTGTAATAGAGCCTTGCGACTCCATTGAGACCAGGAAGGCTATAAAGGCAGTGGTAGACCACCAGGGGCCTGTTTACATCAGACTGGGCAGGTCCCCCTCTCCTGTGATTACAGAGGAGAGTACACCGTTTGAGATAGGAAAGGCCAACGTCCTCAGGGAAGGCAAGGACGTGACCATAGCGGCCTGTGGTATCATGGTATCCAATGCCCTGAAGGCCGCAGAGGACTTATCCGCACGGGGGATAGAGGCCACCATAATCAATTTCCATACCGTTAAACCCTTAGACCGAAAGACCCTGGTAATGTGTGCCAAGAGGACCGGTGCAGTGGTAACCGCAGAACAGCACGTCCTTGAGGGAGGGTTAGGCGCCGCTGTGGCCCTCTCCCTGGCCAGGGAATACCCGGTGCCCATGGAGGCAGTAGGTATTGATAACCGTTTCGGTCAGTCGGGAGACCCGGAACTCCTATTTAAGGAGTACCACCTGACCCCAGACGACATCCTTCAGGCCGCCCTCAGGGCCTATGGTAGAAAGTAGAAGTTTATGAAGCTAAACATACCTGCTCTCCTAATAGCCCTCTTACTCCTCCTCTCCTCCCCTTGTCTTGCAGAAGAGGTGGTAGCCGTTCCAGTCCCCGAACCTAGTACGGTTCAGGGAGGCGGACCCCCACCTTTACCATCATACGACGAGTATTACAAGAATTATGAGGAGTTCGTGAGGGTAGTAAAACTCATCCAGGAGAAATACGTAAAGGACATAAAACTCCCGGAACTCTTTCAGGGGGCTTACAGGGGTATGCTGGAGGGATTAGACCCTTACAGCCAATACTTTGGCCCCGAGGAACTGGAAGAACTGAAGGTAGAGACAGAGGGAAAGTTCGGGGGACTGGGCATTGAGGTTGTCGTCCGGGGCGGTGTCCTCTACGTCATCAGCCCTATCCTGGACAGTCCTGCCTTTAGGGCTGGGGTAATGGTGGGGGACAGGATAATAAAGATTGAAGGGACGTCTACTGAGAGCATGAGCCTCAGAGATGCCGTCAGGCGTCTCAGGGGAGAACCTAACACAGGTGTAACCATCACTGTAGTCCACCAGGGAGAGACACAACCGGTAGATATTGTCATCGTCCGGGACATTATCCAGGTCCACTGCATACGGGGTGCCAGGATAGTGGACGAGGAGGCAAAGATAGGCTACATGGCCCTTATCAGCTTTCAGGATAATACCCTGGAGGAGATGGACAAGGCATTTAATGAGCTTATGGGTAAAGGGATGAAGGCCCTTATCCTTGACCTGCGCTTCAACCCCGGGGGACTGTTAAACATGGCCGTAGCGGTATCGGATAGATTCCTCTCCCAGGGAGTCATAGTATCCACCAAAGGGAGAGAAGAAGAACAAAACCAGGTCTACTTAGCCACGGAAGGCGGTACCTATTCCGACCTCCCCCTTGTAATCCTGGTAAATAATGGAAGCGCCAGCGCGGCAGAGATAGTGGCAGGTGCAATACAGGACTACAAACGTGGACTCATTGTAGGCACCAGGACCTTTGGAAAAGGCTCGGTCCAGAGCCTCATCGGGGTAGAAGAGGAGCATTGTGCCCTGAAGCTCACCACCGCCTTGTACTACACCCCCTCAGGCAGGTCCATTGACCACATCGGTATAGAGCCGGACGTAAAGGTGGAACTAACCCCTGCCGAGACCAAGTCGCTCCACGAGTACCTTAGCAAGGTGAACATTACTAGTCAAACTGGAGAACAATTACCCCAGGAGGATACATTTGTAGACCTCCAACTCCATCGGGCCGTTGAAATTATAAAAGAGGGGAAATTTTCTCTGTATCTCCTTAGCTCTGTAGAGGCAACTAATGAACCGCCCCTACTAAAAAATGTTAATCCTGGGCATTGAGACCTCTTGCGACGAGACTTCTGTCGCAGTAGTAGAAGATGGACTCTCCGTCCGCTCCAACCTCGTTAGCACCCAGGAGAGACTCCATCTAAAGTATGGAGGAGTGGTACCAGAGATAGCCTGCCGTGCCCACCTGGAGTCCCTCCTCCCCATCCTGGATGAGGCCATGAAGACCGCAGGGATAACCCTGAACGACCTGGACGCAGTGGCAGTAACCACCACCACCGGCCTCATTGGGGCACTCCTCATAGGGGTAACCGCGGCCAAGGCACTGGCCTGGACACTCAAGATACCTTTAATAGCGGTGCACCACCTCCACGCCCACATCTTTGCGGCTAAACTAGAACACGGCAAGGCTATGGAATTCCCCTGTCTCAGTCTGGTGGTATCGGGGGGGCACACCAGCCTCTTCCTGAGCAGTAAAGAGACCCGGCATGAACTACTGGGAGCCACCCTTGACGATGCCGCAGGAGAGGCCTTTGATAAGGTGGGCAAGCTGCTCGGCCTGGGCTACCCAGGTGGCCCAGCCATTGACAGTATTGCCAGAGAAGGAGACCCAGTACGCGTACCATTCCCACGCTCGTACCTGGAGCCTGGCTCTCTGGACTTCAGCTTCAGCGGACTAAAGACTGCCGTACTCTACCATTACCAGGGACTAGTAGGGGCACGGCACACCGTGCCCCTGCCCCTACCCCGAAAAGAACTGGCTGACCTTGCGGCCAGCTTCCAGGAGGCCGTGGTGGACGTCCTGGTTGAAAAGACCCTCCTGGCCTTAAGAAAATACCCCGTAAAGGGAGTGGCCCTGGGAGGGGGTGTGGCCTCTAACTCCAGGCTGAGGAAAAAACTCTCACTGGCCCTGGAGGGGCGTCACATCAGACCGTACTTCCCCCCTCCTGCACTCTGCACAGACAATGCCGCCATCGTGGCAGGCCTGGCCTACTATAAATATCGGGAGGGAGAGCTTGCCTCCCTGGAGGTGGAGGCGGTGGCGTAGCGTAGGGACAGGGCTTTAGCCCTGTCCTGGTCCTATAGAAAACGGACAGACCTGAAGGTCTGTCCCTACAACTCTTCTATCTGTCATTCTGAGCGAAGCGAAGAATCTCAGGAGTTGGGTGCAATGGACATAGACGATATAAAGGACTTGCTTAGTAAGGTCAAAAAGGGGAAGGTCTCCCTGGGGGAGGCCCTGAAGCACCTCAAGGACCTCCCTTACAAGGACATAGGCTTTGCCAGGGTGGATAGCCATAGGGCCCTGCGATGTGGGTTCCCCGAGGTCATCTTCTGCCAGGGGAAGACCCCCCAGCAGGTAGTGGCGATAGCCAGTCAGATTATCAAAGGTAAGGGTGACCTCCTTGCCACCAGGGCCGACGAGAAGATTTATCAGGCCGTGTTAAAGGAGTTCCCAGAAGCAAAATACCATGAGTCGGCCAGGGCCATTACCATTAAGAGGTCTACCAGACGCCCCACGAAAGGACTTATCCTTGTAGTTACTGCTGGCACCTCCGACATACCCGTGGCAGAGGAGGCCAGGGTTGCCGCAGAACTAATGGGGAACAGGGTAGAGGCATTGTACGATGTGGGAGTGGCAGGGATTCACAGACTGCTTGGC
>DATETB010000231.1:0-3058 GCA_035283825.1 Candidatus Brocadiales bacterium
GCCCTCACAGCCGTGTCCATAGGTGGGGCAGATGGCCTTACAGCCGGCACGCGTTATAGGCCCAAGGCACACCTTGCCCACGTCAAAGACGCAGACGTTCTCCTTCATCTGGCACTCCACGCATACAGGGTAGTTTGGAATCCTGGGCCTGCGGCCTATGAGGATAGACTTGGTTACCTCCAGGAACTCGTCCGGGTCTATGGGGCAGCCGTGTATGTAATAGTCCACCTTCACCGCCTGGTCTATGGGCATGGTGGGGATACTTTCAAAGTAGTGGGCCTTATCTCCATAAACAATCTCTTTCGCCTTATCTACCCCGATAAGGTTCTTCATCATGTTTACACCACCCATAGTGGCACATGCCCCCAGGGCCACTACTACCTTAGCCCTCTCCCGCAGCCCTTTTACCTCTTTAAGGTCAGATGGGGTGGTAATGCTTCCCTCAATGAAGACGATGTCATAGTCGTCGCTGTGCTCGGTCATGGCCTCCCTGAAGGACACTATGTCCACGTGCTCGGCCAGGGCCAGGAGGTCTTCCTCCAGGTTTAAGACCATGAGCTGACAGCCCTCGCAACAGCTGAAGGAAAAAAAAGCGACTTTTGGTTTGCTCATAGTTTATCGTGTCATTCTGAGCGAAGCGAAGAATCTCTTACTTTAGTTGAGCTCTGGACAGGGCTAAAGCCCTGTCCCTACATTCTTTATACAGCAAGCTCGGCTTTTGGGTAACGTAGGGACAGACCTTTAGGTCTGTCCGCTTTGGATCCACCTCAGTCCCTCCTCCTATATTGCTTCCGGTAACCTCTTCAAAAACTGATAGCTAAAGACAGGGCCTTCCTGGCAGACGTATACGTTATTTATCTGGCAGTGGCCGCACTTGCCTACCCCACATCTCATCCTCCTCTCAAGGGACATGAGTATCTGGGACTCAGGGAGGGCCTTCTGGTAGAGTTCCATGAGTACGAATTTGTACATCACCGGCGGCCCGACAATAACGGCATAGGTCTCTTTGGGTCTCAATTCCAGGGGCGGGATGAGCCTGGTGATGACCCCCGCATTGCCCTTCCATGTCTCATCAGGTTTATCCACCGTCAGCAGGAGTCTTACGTCCCCCCTCTGTCCCCAGGCCTTTAACTCGTCGGCAAAGAGGAACTCTTTTGGGGTCTTGGCCCCGTAGAGTATGCTTAGCTGGCCAAAATCCTTCCTCCTCTCCAGCACGTAATGTATAAGGGAACGGAGGGGGATTATCCCGATGCCTCCAGCCACAAAGAGGAGGTCTTTGCCCTTCAGGGCCTCTATGGGGAAACCCTTACCGAAGGGCCCGCGGAGTCCTATGGTGGCGCCCTCCTGGAGTCTGTGGAGGGCGTTGGTCAGGCTCCCTACGCGGCGTACGCACACCTCCACGCCGTCCTTTTTTAATGGAGAGGAGGCCAGGGTAACCGGGGCCTCCCCCACCCCTAATACGGAGAGGAGGATAAACTGTCCGGGTTCAAAGGGGAAGGGCCTTGGTTCAAGGAGTCTTATCTCAAAGAATTTCTCTAACTCGGTCAGTTGCCGGGTCCTGACTATCTCGGCCAGGGTTGGCACATAGAGTTTTGCGTCGCTAATCATTGTTTCTCTTTGTAACCCTATTAATACTTAACTCGTAGGGTGCGTCTGGACACACCCTACTACTTCGGACAGACCTAAAGGTCTGTCCCTACAAAAGTATTTTTGGAATCCTTTTTACGATTTGCATCACGGCATTCTCCCCTCAACCAGCCGATTCACCACCTCCACCGGATGTATATGCACCAGGCAGGCCCTGTAACAGCGTCCGCAGCCCACGCAGTGGGACTGGCCGTGTTTGGCCATTTGATAATTGAATTTCCTGTTAAAACGGTGGCGCAGACGCTGGCTCCTCTGGGCACGGAAGTTTACGCCTCCAGCAATCACTGCAAACTCGGCCAGCAGGCAGCCGTCCCACTGCCTCCTACGCTCCCCCTCCCTGAGGCTTACCTCCATTGCGTCAAAGGTGTCAAAACAGTAGCAGGTGGGGCAGACCAGGTTACAGCGGCCGCAGGCCAGGCATATATCCCCAATCTCCTTCCAGACGGGGTGCTCCCAGTTAGAGGTAAAAAGGAGGGGCAGGTTGGAGAGTTCCGTTTTAAACTTGTAGGGGTATTCCTTCTTCCGCCCCTCTCTCCTGGCAAGGAATAACTGTTTCTCCTCCTCCAAAGGTTTTGTTGCCTTACTGAAATCCTGGAGGAGTTTTTCGCCTCGTGGAGTCCCAACGGTAATAAAGTAACCCTCCCCTATATCCGTCAGGAGGAGGTCAAAGCCCTCTTTTTTTACGTCAAGGCTTCCTACGGTACTGCAGAAGCAGTCCTTGTCGCAAGGTCTAAGGCAGTCTATGCCAACTATGATTGTGTTTTCCCGGCGTGCCTTGTAATAGGGGTCAACGTTCGTGTCAAAAAAGACCTTGTCCGTAAGGGATATCCCGCTTATATCGCATGGTCTGACGCCGAATATCACCTGAGGAGGGGCCTCTATTTTAGGTTTGAGACTAGGTCTTGGCGCCAGGGCCATACAGAAAAGGGTCTCCTCCTGGGGTTGGAGGTATTTCTTGGGGGGGAGGATGGTAGGGATATAATCCTCCCCTGGGTCCCAAAAGTCTGGCGCTTCACCAAAGACGTAGTGTGGGCCCTTCTTTTTTACCCGATAGACCTTGTAATCCTTTTTCAGGTCTTTGTAGAAGGGGTCTATATCTTTCTTGTACAGGAGACTTTCTTTCATTTGGCCAAAAGTCCCATTTCAAATTTCAAATTCCAAAATCCAAATGCCAAATGAAGTTCAAATTTCAAAATCCAAATTCTAAATTTGGTATTTGAACTTTGATATGCATTTGAAATTTGAGCTTTGACATTTGACATTTTATTCTAGCATATCCTCGGCAGTGGGTCGGATGCGGGCATATCTATAACCCTTGTGCCTCCCACCAGGGTCTTCATGAAGACCCTGCCCGCTGGGCCTTTTACTACCTCCCCAATAATGGCTGAGTCTTTCCCAAGGGGGTGCCGCC
>DATETB010000232.1:0-5816 GCA_035283825.1 Candidatus Brocadiales bacterium
TGAAGACATAAAACTCCATATCTTTATTCCACCAGGCATGCCAGGGCAGTCCTGCCTTCTGGCATAAGTGGTGGAGGGTCTCTTCCCTGTCCCACCCTTGCTCAGTAGCCACCTGGGGGAGAAAGACGGCAGAGGCATTCCTTAGTTGTATAAGGATCCCCTCCTGGCCTACCTGGAACTCCTCTGGCCCATTTATCCTCCTCAAGGGACTGAGGACGGAGACCTCCAGGTCTATCTCTTTTAGCTCTTCCTCCTTCAGGGGAGGGAAGCGGTAATCCCTGAAACCGGAACACATGGCATTTTCCACCACTGCCTGCCACAGGGGGGCCTTGGGCAGTATGTGACCTATGCAGCCCCGCAGCTCTCCATTCTTGTGGAGGGTTACAAATACGCCGCACTTCTCTCTAAGCCTGGGGCTGAGTGCGCCTTCCTTGACCTCTGGCAGTTTACGGTCTCTGGTATAGCTATCCAGGGTGGTGCGGGCCAGGGAGAGGAGGACTTGCCCCTCCTCGGCGGTGAGTTCACCAGGAGCAGGGGGGTTCCCTCCTACAAGGAGGATAGCAGGACGATAAGATTGGGAATATGGGGTGCGGAGTAACTCCGCATTCCGCACTCCGCATTCGTTAGGAGTAGCCGCAGGCTTTAGCCTGCGAGTATGGAGTAATTCCGCATTCCGCATCCCGCATTCCGAACTCCTGGTCCCAGGGATGGCCTTCCCAGTCTTTTTCCCTGGGGCTGTGAATACGATGGAGGTATAGCTTACCGACTGGCTAAAGTCATTGACCATCCTGCCTGAGGTGTCATAAGCCAGCACGGTACCCTGGGTCTCTTTGGGCAGGAGCTTCAGGAGCACGGCAATGGGATAGAATCCGCAGGCGGTAATGCCTGTCTCTTCCCTGTACCTCATAAGGCCGTCAAAATCCAGGGCAAGTATCCTCTCCGTGGCACCGTGGTCCAGTTTCTTTAGATTCTCCTCAATATTGCTCCGGAAGGGGGTGTAGCTGAATTTGTCCCCGTAGTGGGTAAAGTCAGAGCTTACGACCACAAGGGTATGTTCATCCATGTACGGCCTCAGGGCGTCGGCTATCTTCTGGAAGTCATCTTCCATAAGGGCGCCCAGGAGGACAGGTACTAGTTTGAACTCCCCCAGTACGGTCTGTAAGAACGGGAGTTGGGTCTCTATGGAGTGCTCGTTTTTGTATGCCCCTGAGTAATAGCCGAAGAGGGCATCGCGTCCAAAGTAGGGGGGGTGTTCCACAAGCTGGTTGCAGACTTCCTGGTCTATCTCTACCTGCCCCAGGGGGGTCTTGTAGTAGTGGGCCTTGAGGATGGCCGCCCCGCGGTATCTCTTACCGTAGTGGCTTGGGGCAATGACAATCGCCCTCTTGTATCCCTTGCCCTGGACGGCCTTATAGCCGCAGGCCGCCACTCCGCCAGAATAATCGTAGCCTGCATGGGGGGAGATGAGGGCTATGGGCCGACCCGCCATCTCTCTTTGGGTGGCATTGGCGAGGAGACGGTTGAGCATCTCCTTGAGTTTATCCGGGTCTCGTGGATAAAAGAAGCCCGCTACTGCGGGTTCCTGGACGTCTGTAATTGTGGCGTCAGGGGTTGCCTTGCCTTCTTGTGCCAGGCAGGCCCGGTTACTATACCATAGGCCCCCACTCAGGAGCAGGAGAAATGTTATGAAGTAAATAGTTTGCCGTCTGCCGATTGCCGTCTGCTGATTGCTGATTGCCGTCTGCTGATTGCTGTTTGCTGACTGCTGATTGCTGATTTTATACATTGGCGTCTACCCGGCAAGAAACTTTAGTGCTACGTATCCCAGGACTAACAACACCACAAAGACCACCGACAATATATTAAAATACCTCTCAATGAATACCTTTACCCTCTCCCCGAAGAAATAGATGAGCGCCCCTTCGGCAAAGAACCTGGCACTACGACTCAGGGCCGAGGCCAGCACCAGCGTAAGGAAATTTATCTTGCATACCCCAGCCGCGATAGTAAACAGTTTGTAGGGGATGGGGGTAAAGCCAGCCACAACAATGGCCAGGAAGGCATTCTCGTGAAAGCGGGTGTTAACGTAGTTAAACTCATCCCACAGGCCATAAAAGTTGATAATAGGTCTACCCACTACCTCAAAGAGTCCGTAGCCTATCAGGTAGCCCAGGCACCCGCCCAGTACAGAGCCGACACTGCATACCAGGGCGTAGCGGAAGGCCCGGCCAGGGATAGATATAGCCAGGGCTACAAGTAGGATGTCCGGGGGTATGGGGAAGAAGGAGGCCTCTGCCACGGCTAGCAAGAACAGGGCCAGCATGGCATAAGGGGTATTGGCCCACCCGAGGGTCCAGTCCATCAGCCGCCGGAATAGCGTAGGGGCACGTTGCAACGCGCCCCTACTGTCAGAAAGGAAGCCTTTTTCTTTACACATAGATAGTCCTTGTGCCGTTCTTGCTTAGCTTATACGCAGGCTAAAGCCTGCGGCTACATCTATACACAGGTAATCCTTATGCCGTTTTTACTTAGCAAGGCGGTGCAGACGCCGTCTCCCTGTACCAGTTGCCCCCTCCTCCATATAGTCCCGGAACCGCAGGAGGGGCTCTTTCCCTTTAGATAGGCCTCTTTTATCCCCAGGAGCTGGGTCAGTTTCAGGGTCTCCGCGGCCCCTTTTATGAAGGGGGTTGTTACGTCCTTTCCAGTCTCATCCAATACCCTCGCCCTATTGGCAAGGACGTCGTGGCCATCCCCTCCGACAATCTCTGCCCTGGCCCTGGGGGTGGGGAGTCCACCGAGTTGTTCCGGACACACAGGTACCAGTGGCACACTCTTCAAAGACTCCAGCACCTGCTCCTCTTTCTCCGCGGTACCATCGTGTCGGCAGGCTAATCCTACCAGACAACTGCTGATGAGTATCATTCCAGTAATCTAAAATCTGCCCCCAGGAAAGTCAAGGGAAAACAGTGGGTAGCATGTGGAGTTGTAGGGACAGGGCTGTAGGGGCGAATCCGCCCGCCCAAAAGATGGCGGATTTTCAACCTGAGGCGGAACGGACTTACCACCCACAAAGCCAGGGATTAGGGAAAAAGATTGGTTTCCGTTGTATCTCAATGACCCTCTTTAGAAGTTTCTCCTGGATATAGGCTTGTGTAAATCTGTATCCCCAGGTGATTGTGGCAATTTTTGCAGGTGTTGCGGAGCCTGCCGAAAGAATACTGTATATCCTCATAGGCCCCGTTGTAACGCTCCCCTGCGGCCTTAGCCATATCCTCCGAGTGTTTCTTCATGTCCCTGTTCTCTTTAAGATATATCTTGTCATCACCAGGGACAAACTTCTTGAGCATAACGTCTGAGAGGTTAGCCACCGTCTCCCCTGTCCTCTCAAATATAAACCAATCGCCATCCGTGAGTTGAGGCGGCGTGTAACCCATCCTATCCTGTGACTTTTTGTACCATTCGTCTATCCTTTTCATCAATTCCTTCAATTCCTTCTTCTTGGGGTCCTCCTCTTTCTTCTTTTCATCCGTTTCGCCTGAGACACACCCCTCCCAGAGGACGAAAAGACAGACGATAAGAAGAACAAACCTTATCTTTCTAAAAAGTGCAATCACTGGAAGCATAAGGGGTTCTCCATTGTATGCAACGAACTACCCTGCCATGCACCTCCCCCAACAAAGGCGGAAATATAGCCAAAATCGGCTGACAAATCAACCAAAATTTGGGGTGGCAGGTGTATTATCTCTAAACATGGATTATCCACCCCTTCGCTCCGCTCAAGGGCAGGCTTAGGCGGATAAGGGGGAGGTTTCCCCCTTACATCCAATTGTAGGGGCGGTTCGCGAACCGCCCCTACTCCCTCTACACACCAACAGATTTTTAAACTTCCAAACCTACTGTTTTCTTACTATAATAAGGGTTTGAAGATAGCAGACAATGAACAACCTACGCTCCAAGATTACAGAAGGATTGTTGCCCAGAGTAGAGACCCCTGGCAGGTACACAGGCGGGGAGTGGAATTCCATCGCGAAGGACCCTCGGCATGTGAAGGTAAGGATGGTACTGGCCTTCCCCGACACCTATGAAATAGGCATGAGCCACCTGGGAGTCCAACTCCTTTACGGTCTGGTGAATTCAATGGAGGAGACTGCCTGTGAGAGGGTCTTTACCCCGTGGGTGGACATGGAAGGGTTGATGCGGTCCGAAGGGGTTCCCCTCTTCAGCCTGGAGACCTATACCCCGATAAGGGATTTTGATTTGGTAGGCTTTTCCCTTCAATACGAGATGTCTTACACTAATGTATTGAACATGTTAGAGCTGGGGGGGATAGCCGTAAGGAGGGAAGACCGCAAGGAAGGCGACCCCATCATCCTGGCCGGAGGCCCAGGGGCGTTATCTCCCGAGCCCATGGCAGATTTCATAGACCTCTTCCTCATTGGAGATGGAGAAGAGACACTGCCCAGGGTCATCACCCTGTTCAAGGAGTTGCGGCAGGGGGGGGCTGGGCGGACGGATATCATAACCTCTATGGCCAAGAGGATAAAAGGGGTTTATGCCCCCAGCCTTTACAGGGTAAGTCACAACCCCGATGGCACCGTAGCAGAGATTTCTCCTGAATACGACTGGGTCCCCATGCCAGTGAGGTCAGCTACTGTAATGAACCTGGAGGGGGCGTATTTCCCCGAACGCCCCATAGTCCCTTACGTCCAGACCATCCACGACCGTATTACGTTGGAAGTGATGAGGGGATGCACCCAGGGCTGTCGCTTCTGCCAGGCGGGGATGATAAAGCGTCCCACCCGCTTCCGTTCCGTAGAGACTCTCCTCAGACAGGCAGAGAATTGCTACAAGAATACTGGACAAGAAGAGATATCCCTGGCCGCCCTGTCAATAAGCGACTATCCTTACCTGGAAGAACTCCTTGAGGGACTCCAGAAGAGATTTAACCCCAGGAAGGTGAATATCGCCCTGCCCTCCCTACGGGTCTCAGACACCCTCCATCGGCTTCCTTCTTATGTGAGTTCCGTCAGAAAATCTAGCCTTACCATGGCCCCGGAGGCGGCTACCCCGGAATTGAGGCGGGCCATATGTAAAGACGTAAAGGACGCAGACCTCTTCAGGGCCGTAGAAGAGGCCTTTAAATTGGGATGGCGTGTAGTAAAGCTTTATTTTATGATAGGTCTACCCGGGGAGACGGATAAGGACATAGACGCCATAGCGGACCTGGCCTGCAACGTGTCCAACATCAGGCGTAAAATAAACGGTGCACCTGGGGACGTGAACCTGACCATTGCCCCGTTCGTACCAAAGGCCCATACGCCCTTCCAGTGGGAACCTATGGTCTCTCTTGAGAGGATAAAGGCCGTTAAAGGACGCCTTAAGACCAGGCAGAGACACCCCTGGATAAGACTCAAGTTCCATAACCCCGAACGCAGTATCCTGGAGGGCGTCATCGCCAGAGGAGACCGCAGACTGGGGGAGGTCATATACCTGGCCTGGAAGCTGGGGTGCAAGCTGGACGCCTGGGATGAGTACTTCCACTTTGACAGGTGGCAGGAGGCATTTCGGGAGGCAGGGCTGGACATAAACTTCTATCTATCCAGGAGACGCAGTCCCGAGGAGGTGCTTCCCTGGGGACACATAAGCACAGGTGTGAGAAAAGGGTTCTTTGAGATGGAACAGGAGAAGGCCCTTCAAGGGGTTACCACTCCCGATTGTTTTAGCGAGGAATGTACAGATTGTGGTGCCTGCCCCCGGGCACCTAGCTTTGAGGTGGTGTAGTCATGGCCGTAGTATATGTTGCTATGGGTTCCAAC